>CAMZJG010000157.1 GCA_947307505.1 uncultured Clostridia bacterium
AGGCCCACCCGGAAGCGTACCTGCCGGGTGAATTCCTTGCTGGAATGGATGTCCTTCCCATCGAACAGCACGCTGCCGGAGCTGGGCTTCAGCAGCCCGTTCAGGTGCTGGATGAAGGTGCTCTTCCCGGAGCCGGTATGGCCGATGATGGCGATGAATTCTCCGCGCTGGGCGGAAAAATCCACGCTGTCCACCGCCACCCGCTCGAAGGGCGTGCCCTCGCTGTAACGATGGGTCAACCGGACCGTCTGCAAAACAGGTGTCAAGGTCCCTTACTCCTTATGCCCGAAGACGCGCAGCAGCGCCTGGGCGCATTCTTCCGTGGTGATGGCTTCCAGAGGGAGATGATATCCCTCCCGGTTCAGGGCGTACATGAGCCGGGTGGTATCCGGCACGCCCAGGTGGGCCGCTTCCATCTCCTCCACCCGGGGAAAGAGCTCCCTGGGACTGCCGTCCATCAGGATGCTGCCCTGGGACATGACCAGAAGCCGGTCCGCGCCGATGCACTCCTCCATATGGTGGGTCACCAGGATCACCGTGATCCCCTCCTGCCTGTTCAGGCGGGTAATGGTATCCAGCACCTCGCCCCGGCCGACGGGATCCAGCATGGCAGTGGGCTCGTCCAGCACGATGCAGCGGGGCTTCATGGCCAGGATGCCCGCGATGGCCACCCGCTGCTTCTGGCCTCCGGAGAGGAGGTGGGGGGCATGGTTCCGGTATTCGTACATCTGCACGCTGGTCAGGGCGTCGTCCACCCGGCGGCGGATCTCCTTGGGTTCGATGCCCAGATTCTCGGGGCCGAAGGCCACGTCGTCCTCCACCACGTTGGCAACGATCTGGTTGTCCGGATTCTGAAATACCATGCCTACGGTATGACGCACGGCCATGAGGTTCTGTTCCTCCGCCGTGTCCATCCCGTCCACCAGCACGCGGCCGGAGGTGGGGATCAGGATGCCGTTCAGATGCTTGGCCAGGGTGGACTTGCCGGAGCCGTTATGCCCCAGCACCGCCACGAAGGTCCCTTCCTCGATCTCCAGGTCCAGGCCCCGGAGGGTGGGCGTTTCCGCGCCTTCGTACGTATAGACGAGCTTTTCCGTCTTAATGATGGTGCTCAAGGTTCAATCATCCTCGCTGGTCTGCCTCACCCAGCGGCAGGCTGCGCCGCAGGGCAGGATCAGGCCGTTTTTCTCCACCGGCAGCCCCAGCTCCCGGCTCTCCGCCCGGCCGCCGAAGCGGCGGGAAAACACCGTCTCCGCCAGGTAGGTCAGCACGGCGGGCTGCAGGCCGGTGGTATAGGAGCTGATCAGCACGAACAGAGGCTTCGGGGACAGGACGCCGGTGCAGAGCTCCAGAAAATCATAGAGGCTGTCCTCCAGCTTCCATACCTCTCCGGTGGGCCCTCTGCCGTAGGAGGGGGGATCCATGATCAAGGCATCGTACTGTTTGCCCCGGCGGATCTCCTTTTCCACGAATTTCCGGCAGTCGTCCACGATCCAGCGGATGGGCTTTTCCCCCAGACCGGATACCTGGGCATTTTCCTTCGCCCAGCCCACCATGCCTTTGGCCGCGTCCACATGACAGACGCTGGCTCCGGCTGAAGCGGCGGCCAGAGTGGCGGCCCCGGTATAGGCGAACAGGTTCAGCACCCGGATGGGTCTTCCCGCCCCGGCGATGCAGCTGCGGATAAAATCCCAGTTGGCCGCCTGCTCGGGAAAAAGGCCCGTATGCTTGAAGTTCATCAGCTTGATGCGGAAGGTCAGCGTCCCATAGCTTACCTGCCACTGGGGCGGCACATGGCTCAGGGTCCATCGGCCGCCGCCGGAGGAGGAGCGCTGATATACCGCATCCGCCCGATCCCACAGGCCTTCCCTGCCGGTGCTCCAGATCGCCTGGGGATCCGGACGGCGGAGGATATACTTGCCCCACCGCTCCAGCTTTTCCCCATCGGAGCAGTCCAGCAGCGTATAATCCTTCCAGTTGTCGCTGACCCACATTTCCGGTCCCTCGCCGATCTGCAGATTTGCCTATTCAAGTAATTTTATATTGTAGCATAGGAAAAGGAAAAGCGCAAATACATTTTCCTTACAGATCTCAGTCCAAAGAAATCGCCCTTCCGCAGGGTCGCGGAAGGGCTTTAGGCTTGATGCGATTGCTCAGATCATTGCTTTGATTTCGGCGGCGATTCGCTGTTCCCGAGCCCGGGCGGCATCCTGATCCGATGCGGTGACGGTAATATAGGCCTTCAGCTTCGGCTCCGTACCCGAGGGACGGATCACTACGGAGGCGGAAGCCGTAAAGGCCTTGATCACGTCCGCGGGCGGCAGACCGTCCAGCCCTTCGGCGTAATCCAGGGTCTTTTCCGCCCTTTCGCCGCCCCAGGCGGCGGGCGGCTCCCGACGGAAGGCTGCCATGCGCTCCGCCATCTGCTCCATCCCGGAAGCGCCCGGAAAGGCGAAGGAATACACGGTGCTCAGGCAATAGCCGTATTCCCGATACAGTTCTTCCAGTTTCTCCGGCAGGGTGATATCCAAAGTCCGATACCGGGCGTACATCTCGCAGATCGTAAGAACGGCGTCCACCCCGTCCTTATCCCGCACGTAAGGGCCGGTCAGGTAGCCGCAGGACTCCTCGAAACCCAGGATATAGTCCTCTTCCCTGCCCTCGGCTTCCAGCTTGCCCACCACCTCGCCGATGAACTTGAAGCCCGTGAGGACATTCACCGTTCTCACCCCGTAGCGGGCAGCGATCTTTTCCGCCAGATCCGCAGTGACGATGGTCTTCACAAAAACCGGATCCCGGGGCAGCTTCCCGTGCCGGCTGCGCTGCCCGCAGAGATAATCCAGCAGCAGCAGCCCCACCTCGTTTCCCGTCAGGAGGCGATATTCGTCCCCGTTCCGCACGGCAACGCCGCAGCGATCGCAGTCCGGATCCGTGGCCAGAAGCAGGTCCGCCCCCAGTCTGCGGCAATACGCCAAGCCCAGCTCCATGGCCTCCCGGTTCTCCGGGTTGGGACTGGGACAGGTGGGAAAATCCCCGTCCGGCTCCTCCTGTTCCCGCACCACGGCGATGTTCCGGAACCCGCTCTCTTTCAGCGCCCGGAGCACGGGCTTCCTGCCGGTGCCGTTCAGGGGACTGTAGACGATGGTCACATCCCGGTCCGCTTCGTCCCCGTATAGTACGCTCTGTTCCAGCACCCTGGCCAGATAGGCGTCCTCCGTCTCACGGGGGATCCGGGAGACCAGCCCTTTCTCCAGGGCTTCATCAAAATCCATCTCCCGGACATCCCGGAAAAGATCCAGCTTCTCGATCTCCCCCAGGATCGCCTCCGCCGCTTCGGTGGTGATCTGGCAGCCGTCCGGCCCGTACACCTTATACCCGTTGTACTGCGCGGGGTTGTGGCTGGCGGTGATCATCACCCCGGCGGAGCAGTTCAGCGCCCGTACCGCCCAGCTCAGACAGGGGGTGGGCATTGGCTCCGGGTAGAGATATACCCGGATGCCGCCGGCGGCAAATACTCCGCAGGCAGTCCGGGCGAAGGTCTCTGACAGTCTGCGCGTATCATAGGATACGGCAATGGAAGGGGCGCGGTTCCGCCCCTTCACATAATTGGCCAAACCCTGACTGGCCCTGGCCACGGTATATCGGTTCATGCGGTTCGTCCCCGGGCCCATCACACCCCGGAGGCCGGCGGTGCCGAAGGCCAGGTCCTGATAAAAGGCGTCTTCGATCCCGGCGGCGTCCAGCTC
>CAMZJG010000158.1 GCA_947307505.1 uncultured Clostridia bacterium
GCGCGGACGCCATCGCCCACGGCTGCACCGGCAAGGGCAACGACCAGGTGCGCTTTGAGCTGGCCATCAAGCATTTCGCCCCCAGCATGCACATCATCGCCCCCTGGCGGGAGTGGAGCATCAAATCCCGGGATGAGGAGATCGATTACGCGGAGGCCCATAACGTGCCCCTGCGGATCAACCGGGAGACCAACTATTCCAAGGATAAGAACCTGTGGCATCTGAGCCATGAGGGCCTGGATCTGGAGGAACCGGGCAACGAGCCCCAGTATGAGAAGCAAGGCTTCCTGGAGATGAGCTGCTCTCCCCTCCAGGCGCCGGATGCGCCGGAGTATATCGAGCTGGAGTTCGTAAAGGGCGTTCCCGTAAAGCTCAACGGGAAGGAGATCGGCTCCGTGGAGCTGGTCGCCGCCCTGAACAAGCTGGGCGGCAAGCACGGCATCGGTCTGCTGGACCTGGTGGAGAACCGGCTGGTGGGCATGAAGAGCCGGGGCGTATACGAGACGCCCGGCGGCACCATCCTCTATAAGGCCCATGAGGTGCTGGAGACCCTATGCCTGGATAAGCTCACCCTGCACAAGAAGCAGGAACTGAGCATCACCTACGGCGAGCTGGTGTACAACGGCCAGTGGTTCAGCCCCCTGCGGGAGGCGCTGGCTGCCTTCGTCACCAAGACCCAGGAACGGGTCACGGGCAAGGTCAGGCTGAAGCTCTACAAGGGCAACATCATCAACGCCGGGGTCTGGAGTCCCAACACCCTCTATTCCGAAGAAATCGCCACCTTCGGCGAATCCGATTACCGGCAGTCCGACGCGGACGGCTTCATCCGGCTCTATGGTCTGCCCACCCGGATCCAGGCCGTGGTGGACGGGAAAAAAGCCTGATGGCACGGCTCTGGGAGGGCCGGGCCGGCAGCCCCACAGACGCAGCGGCGGACGACTTCAACGCCTCCATCCGGGTGGACAGCCGCATGTACCGGCAGGATATCCGGGGCAGCATGGCCCATGCCGCCATGCTGGGCGCTCAGGGGATCGTCCCGCCTGAGGCGGTGGAGGAGATCCTGGCCGGACTGGAGGAGATCCTGAACGAACTGGATTCCGGCACGTTGACCATCGATCCGGAAGCGGAGGATATCCACAGCTTTGTGGAAGCGGAGCTCACCAAACGGAAGGGCGATGCGGGGAGGATGCTGCACACCGCCCGCAGCCGGAACGACCAGGTGGCGGTGGACGCCCGTCTGTATCTCCGCAGCCGGGTCTCGGACACCCGGGGAAAGATCTGCGCCGTGATCTCCGCCCTCATGGATCAGGCGGAGGCCAACCGCGGCACCGTCATGCCCGGATATACCCATCTGCAGCGGGCTCAGCCTATCACCTTCGGTCATCAGCTCCTGGCCTATGCCTGGATGCTGCTGCGGGATCTGGGGCGGCTGAAGGACGCTGCCGCCCGGATGGACAGCCAGAATCCCCTGGGGGCCTGCGCCCTGGCGGGCACCAGTCATCCCATCGACCGGGAGATGACCGCCCGGGATCTGGGCTTCACCGGTGTGAGTCTGAACAGCCTGGACGCGGTTTCGGATCGGGATTTCATTCTGGAGCTGGCCTCCTCCCTGGCCATCCTCATGACCCATCTCTCCCGGCTCTCCGAAGAGCTGATCCTCTGGTCCAGCTGGGAATTCAAGTTCATCGAGCTCTCCGACGCCTGGACCACCGGTTCCTCCATCATGCCCCAGAAGAAGAACCCGGATATGGCGGAGCTGATCCGGGGCAAGACCGGCCGGGTATACGGCGACCTGATGGGCTTGCTCACGGTGATGAAGGGCCTCCCCCTGGCCTACAACAAGGATATGCAGGAGGACAAGGAGGCCATCTTCGACGCCTTCGATACGGCGGACGCCTGTCTCGGCGTCCTGGCCCCCATGCTGGAAAGCATGAAGGTGAACGGGGAAACCATGCGCCGCGCCGCCGCCATGGGCTTTATCAACGCCACGGACCTGGCGGACTGGCTGGTGGAGAAAAAGGGCGTCCCCTTCCGCACCGCCTATAAGCTGGTGGGACAGCTGGTGGGACAGTGCGTCAAGAAAGGCATCACCCTGGAGGAGCTTCCCCTGGAGGTTTATCAGGAGGCCAGTCCGGTGTTCGACGCCGATCTCTACAAAGCCCTGGATCTGGACGCCTGCGTCCTGCGCCGTTCCTCCCAGGGGGGTACCGCTCCGGAACAGGTGGACAAGCAGCTGGAAGCGCTCAGATCCCAGCTGGAAACCGATTGAAGTATCTATCTATGCCAACGCCCCTGCAGCGCAAGGCTGCAGGGGCGTTTTGTATTTTTCATGGATCGATTCAATCGGCCTCGCCGTATTCTCCGTATTCGCAGCCCACGTGGGTCGCCGTCACTTCGTCCACCAGCTCCAGTTGACCGTCCTTTTTGTCGTACAACCGGACGGTCCCCCAGCCGTTCCCGCCGTTCCACAGGCGGTTGTGGCGCTTTCTTCCGTCCGGGGCTTCATAATTGACCAGCAGCATATCTGCCTTGCGGCAGAATATCTCCGTTTCCATCACGGCGCTCACGTTCTCCTGCCGCACATGCCATACAGCCAGGTCCTCCCGTTCCTCGAAGGAGAACTCCGTTTTCACCCTCAGTCGGGGCTTGGAGAAATTGAAATCATATTCCCGGCCTTCATACCAGAACACGCCGAGCAGACGGCGATCCAGCGGGACAAAATAGATCTTCGGTCTGCCTCCGCCGATATCGAAAACGCTGTTGGAAAGCGGCTCCCCCGTTTTCTTGCTGAACAGGCAGTTGGAAGACAGCCACACCCAGGGTGAAGTAAAATCCCGGCCCCAGTTCTTGTCCGCGTATCCGTAACATTTTTCCGGGGTCACCAGATAGCGTCTTCCGTTGAAAATGATCTCGCCGCGGAAAGCACTTTTCATCCCCTCGGCATGCCAATACATAGCGAAGGCTTCCGCGTCCCGCAGGAGTTTTCCGGCCCCGTAGCCCACGTTGAAGGCGATCTGCTTGTCTACGGTCAGATCCCAGGAGATCGTCCCCGCATCGCACATCCATTCCGGATGCGCCGCGGCCTCCTCCTGACCCACGAAAACGCTGCCCTTCAGCTCCGTCTCGCAGGCCAGGCAATCCTCCGCTTCGACCCAATAAGGCGCTTTCCCGTGCAGGTTCACGTCCTTCCAGGCAAAAAACCGGTGCAGCTGGCAATGATCCTCTCCCCAGGTACCCGCTTTGACCATCAAGTACGAGGGACGTTTTCCCTGCCGCCGGTTTTCCGGAAGCTGCCCCAGCACCGGCTCCTCCTCCGCCAAAGTGGGATTGCAGAGAAAGAATTCGATGAAAAAAGGCTTGTCTTCCCCGGTCTCCGCGTCCTGCGCCGTGAAAGAATGCCACCACCAGTCATAGCCCTTGCGGGCCAGAGGGCCGCGAAGCATACAGGCATCCCGGTTGATGTCGTGTCGATTGAACACTTTTTATCCCCCGTACCGCTCCGCAAAGAAGATATAGCAGGAGGAAGCCCAGGAGGACCAGAACAGCTGCTTCTCCCCAAAGGCCACCAGACCCCGTTCCCCTGCGCCGGTGAAGGCGTTATGGATATGGAACATGCCGTTATCCCGCAGGGTGCGGGCATATCGCAGGCCCATTTCCTTGGCCAGATCCGGCCTGCCCGCCGCTTCCAATGCCAGGCAGAAAATGAGCTGGGCGGGAACGATGATGCTGCCGCCGGTGAA
>CAMZJG010000159.1 GCA_947307505.1 uncultured Clostridia bacterium
TTCAACGAGCTCTCCCTGGACTGCCAGAACGACCTGATCTCCCGGACGGAGAACAGCTTCTGAACCGCTTGACGGACGGATGTCCCCCGCAGATGATTCTGCGGGGGGCGTTTTTTCATTCTGGGATGGCTATTGACGATCGTGGTATAATAAATTAAATATCACCCGATGAGACGGAGGCGGACGCCATGGAAGCGAAGCCGATCCTGTGGATCGTAATCCCCTGCTATGACGAAGAGGCGGTGCTCCCCATCACCGCGCCCATGTTCCTGCAGAAGCTGGAGGACCTGGAAAAAGCCGGAAAGATCAGCCCCCGAAGCCGCGTGCTCTTTGTGAACGACGGCTCGAAGGACCGGACCTGGGAGATCATCCGGGAGCTGGCGGAGAAGGACGAACGCTTCCTGGGCATCAGCCAGAGCCGGAACCGGGGCCACCAGAACGCGGTGCTGGCAGGGCTCATGGAAGCCCGAAGCAAATGCGACATCACCATCTCCATCGACTGCGACGGCCAGGACGACGTGGGCGCCATGGACGCCATGGTGGACGCCTACCTGGAGGGCAGCGAGGTTGTGTACGGGGTCCGGGCCAAGCGGGATACGGATACCTGGTTCAAGCGCTTCACGGCGGAGGGTTTCTATAAGCTCCTGGCCGCCATGGGAGCGGAGGTGGTATTCAACCATGCAGACTACCGTCTGGTGAGCAGCCTGGTGCTGAACCATTTTGCGGACTACGAAGAGGTGAACATCTTCCTCCGCGGCATGTTCCCCCTGGTGGGCTTCCCCAGCAGCAGCGTGTACTACGACCGGGCGGAGCGTCTGGCCGGGGAGAGCCATTATCCCCTGAAGAAGATGCTGGCCCTGGCATTCAATGGGATCACCAGTCTCTCCGTCAAGCCCATCTCCATCATCACCGGCCTGGGGATCGGGGTGAGCATCCTGGGGGTGATCATCGCCATCTGGGCCATCGTGGAGGCCATCCTGGGCAACACCGTGGCAGGCTGGACCTCCACCATCTGCGTGGTCTGCCTCCTGGGGGGCATCCAGCTCGTCAGCCTGGGGGTCATCGGCCAGTACGTGGGCAAGACCTACCTGGAAACGAAACGGCGGCCCCGGTATATCATCAGCGAAAGAACATGGAAAAGCCCCGAAAGGCATTGGATAGAAGAAAAATGAATCACGCCTGCGGCGCGTGAATATTGAGAGCGGAGGCTGCGTCTGCAGCCTCCGCTTGTTTTTAAGGGTTCTTCATCTTTTCGTCCAGATCCTTCAGGATCCCGCCGAATTCGGCGTAGTAGGCTTCCTTCCCGGCATGGCCGGGAAGCTCCAGGGGCATCTCCCCCAGGTTCCCGATCACCGTGGGCACCCACTGGTAGGGGACGCTGACCACCACCGTATCCGAGGGCCAGAGCTGCCGCCCGTGGGGCCCGTGGACGAAGGCGGGGACCACGAAATTGATCTTCCCGGTCATATAGGGGTACACCATGAACCAGGAGCAGCCCATCACCGGGGTGCATTCGGAATGGTACCCTTCCCCTGTGCTGTAAGTGGACGCCCGGAGCACCGGCTCCAGCTTCGCCGCAGGCCCGGTGAAGATCAGCACATCCGGCACGGCTTTCAGGTGCTGCCAGGGGACGAAGGACACATAGTTCACGGAGCCGCAGGGCAGCCGCTTGACGGAATAATACAGCCGCGCGTTGCAGCGGGCGGAGTCGAACACCCCCAGGCGGGGGCCGATCTGGCCGCTTTCCGCCGAGGGGGGAAAGGAGTCCATCCCCACCATGATCTTCCCCACGCAGTTTTCCGGATGGTCCTTTGTAAAATAGAAGGGCTCCCCCTTCTCCTGGGCGTAGCGCAGGATCTCGCACAGGGATTTATCCAGCCCCATCTCCAGGGGCGGGATCCCCTCCGGCCGGAACAGGTCATAATTCACCCCGATGGGGGGCAGGTCCAGCCCCAGCTTCTCGATCACGGAAAAATCCGGCTTCATGGCGCTTCCCTCACATGTAATAGGCGCTCTTCATGTTCCGGAAGCGCTCGGGAAAAGGGATCTCTTCCCCGTAGGCCCCGAAACAGTAATTCTCCGGCAGCTGCTGGGCGTTGGTGCCGAAGGAACGCCCCACGTCGTACATCCGCTGGAGATTCATGAGGAAGGCCAGACTGTTGCCCCGGGTGGTGGGGCCGGTGAACTTCTCCAGATTCTGCTCCGCAAAGGCGAAGACATAGATCCCCTCCTTGATGCGGATGTACAGGGCGGGCTCCGTGGGGTCCTTGTAGCCCCGGAAGGACTCGCCCATGGCTTTGGCGCTCTCCCGCTCCTCCGGCGTGGGCTCATGGTCCGGCATGGGCATGGTGACGTTGTAGTACCGCTCGGAGGAGTACACGTGCACCACCCGGAAGCTGGGAGAATAGGTCCACAGGATCGCCCGGCCCACCAGGTCCGTGGTGTAGCCGTGGCGCTTCTCGTTCAGAGGCTGGCCGGGGATCTGCACCGCCCCGAAGTGGGCGTGGATCTCCACCAGATAGGGGAACTTGGGGTTCATCCCCTGGCGGCCTTCGATGACGGTGACCAGTGCGTTCTCATCGTCCAGGATCAGGGTGAGGCCCAGCCGGGGCTGTACCCCGGGGATCTCCGCGTTGATGAAATAGGTGTCTTCCTCCGCCTTGAGACAGGTGTACTCATCCGTGCGCTGCTCCTCCCCCGCCTTTCCCCAGGTGACGGTCTCCCGGTCGAAATGCAGGGTATAGTCATAGCCGCTGTCCATACACAGGGTCAGGTCCCGGCCATCCAGCTCGAAGCAGCGGGGCGGGCAGTACTGGCTCAGCCCCTCGAAGGTGGGCTGGCCGTTCTCCCCCATAACGATCTTTTCCTTTGGCATGATGCTGTCCTCCTGTCGTTTGTTTTGTCTCTTTGTTTCCATTATAAGCAAAAAGCCCCGGGAGAACAAGGGGGACCCGGGCCGGAACCCGAAGTTTTGCCCGGTCAGCGCCCGCCGCCGAGATATTGCAATTCTTTGAACGCCGGGTTATACTGTAGCCAGTGAGAATGTGCAAGAGGAGGACGCGTCATGAACGCCAAGGAAAATTATCTGACCTTGCTCCGGGGGGAGATCCCCGAATACGTACCCAGCATGTTCGAGCCCCGCACAGGCCGCTTCACCGAGGACTGGCTCACCCCCGTCTATGCGCCCAACGGCCCCATCGTCACCGCTCTCGGGGTCACCTACGTGGGCAGCCCCGAGCTGATGAACGGCGCCATGCCCAAGCCCGGCTGCATCATTCTGGAGGATATCACCAAGTGGCGGGACGTGATCCACACCCCTGACCTCAGCGGGGTGGACTGGGAAAAATACTATACGGACAGGATCAAGGATATCGACCGCACGGAGAAGTACATCCCCGTCTCCGGGGGAGACTATTTCCTCACCCTCATCTCCTTCATGGGCTTCGAGAACGCCATGCTGGCCCTGTACGAGGAGCCGGAGGAGGTCAAGGCCCTGCTGGAATACGTCTCGGAATTTTACCTGGAGGTGCTGAAGCAGCAGATCCGCTGGATCAAGCCGGAGGTCATGTCCATCATGGACGACGACGCCGCACTCCGGGCCCCCTTCTTCAGCGTGGATATGTACCGGGAGTTTTTCAAGCCCTACCAGAAAAAGCACTGCGACCTGGCGGCAGAGAACGGCATCCTCATGGAGCGGCACGACTGCGGCAGGAGCGAGCAGTTCGTGG
>CAMZJG010000160.1 GCA_947307505.1 uncultured Clostridia bacterium
CCATCAGGCCGATCCCTGCGTTGTTCACCAGGATATGGATCTTGCCGAAGGCGGCCTCCGCCTCGTCCGCCGCCCGGACGAAGGCTTCACGATCCATGACGTCCAGCAGGACGGGATGGCAGGGCCAGCCCTTTTCCTGAAAAACGGGCAGAGCGGCGTCCAGCGCCTCCTGCCGGAAATCCGCGATGACGATGTTCGCGCCCCGTTTGGCCAGAGCTTTGGCGATGCCCAGCCCCAGTCCGCTGGCGCCGCCGGTGACGAATGCGGTCTTGCCGTGGAAATCCTGAATACCCATAGCTGTTCCTCCTGTATATGTTATTCCTCTTGCATGCGTTTCAGCCGGTCCCGCAGGAGCAGGGCCACCCCCGCCGCGTCGTCCGGAGAGTACACCGGCACCCCCGCCGGGCGCAGATCCGTATCCGTCACCAGAGCCAGCAGGGCGGCGGGATCGCACACCGGCTCCCGGGAAACGGCGCTCCGCAGGATCTCGATCTTGGGCCAGGGGGAATGCTTGAAGCCCTCCAGCAGGATCAGGTCCGCCTCGGGAAACAGGGCGGAGAGCTCGGTTTCCGATACCCGGGCGTATTTCACCGCCTGGAACTTCTCCCCGTCGAACACGGCGGTCCCCATGGCTCCCGCCTCCAGGAGGCGGAAGGTATCCGTCCCCTCCCGGTCCGGCAGGAAGGAATGCCCATCATGCTTGATGACGGCGACGCGCAGCCCCAGGGCCTTCAGCTCCGGGATCAGGGCGGCGAGAAAGGTGGTCTTGCCGGAGTTCTTCACCCCGGAGACCGCGATCAGGTCAGCCATCCTCCCGACCTCCTTCCGTCCCCTGCGCCGGGGGCTGCCAGAGATACAGTCCCTCTCCCGCAGCCAGGACCCGGATCAGCTCCAGCAGCTTTTCGTCCGGGGCATAGACCGTCAGCCAGGTCTCGTCCGGCTGGGAAACGATCATGGAGTCCTCCAGAAGGATGGAGAGGTATCCTCTGCGCATCTCCTCCGCGATCTGCTCCGGCGGAGGATTGAGCGGTCCGTCCTCCCCCAGGGAAAGGTCCCGGTAGCAGTTCAGCTTGAGAACGAGGTCGATGTGCTTCTGCTTCACCGCGGCCAGACGCGAGGATTCAAGGTAATATTCCTCAACGGCAAAATACTGCCCGGGGCTGTCCTTCGGGACCTGCTCCGGCAGGATATCGATGATCCAGTAAGGCGCCCGGAGCAATTCGTCGATCGTCTTTTTCATCCGGCCTGGCTTCCTTTCCGAGGGGATATCCTCACTCTATCATACCCCGCCCTCCTCCGCAAGCCATGGGCGCATAAAAGACGGGGAGGAGGCGGCCTGTTCGTTGATTGACAGGGTCAGACGGGGCGTGTACAATGAACCAAAGGAAGGTGAGGGAATTGAACGGTCGAGCCTGGTTTGTCCGCCGCCCCAGGGATCTGGAGGCGCTGCGGGCCCTGCATCCCCTGGACGGGGAACGGCCCTTCCGGGTGGCTGCGGAACTCTTTCTGGAGGAGATGGAATTCCGGAATTTCCTCACCGATCTGTACGCGGACCGGGATTTCCTGGAGCGGTATGCCTCTCTCTGCTCCGGGGATGAGCCCATGACCTGTCTGCTGGTGCGCTGTGAAGGGGACCGGAACGGGATCCTGGCGGTACCGGGGAAGGGCGGTTTTATCGAGTGGGCCGCCTGGACGGAGACGGAGGCGTGAGGCCCGCGTCCACCCGGATCCCCGGAATGAAGGACAGTTTGCCCCGGGTCTCCCGGCGGTTGATCGGACCAGAGAACGAAGAAAGGAATGGACGACCATGAGCGAATTCAAGTATCCCCATCTTTTCGAACCCATCCGGCTGGGGAACACCCTGTTCCGCAACCGGATCTTTGCCTCCCCGACCGGGTATGTGAACATGACCGGGGACAATATCCTGCCTCCCGGCGCCGCCGCCTACTATGCCCGGAAGGCCCTGGGCGGCGCGGCCAGCGTCGCCACCTGCGAGCTCATCACGGACGGGGAGCTGGGCCGGGGCGGAGCGGACCATGTGGCCATCGAGGATCCCCGGGCCTTCCATCCTCTGTGCCGTCTGGCGGAGGAGGTCACCCGCCATGGGGCGGTGGCCACGGCGGAGCTGCAGCACGCGGGCATGTTCGCCAACCGGGTCCCCGCCTTCATGGGGGCGAAGAACATGGGCTTCGCCTACGGCCCCGTGGAGATGCAGGTGGGGGACCGGGTGGTGCCGGAGATGCCGGAGGAGATCATCGAGCGCACCATCCGGAAATACGCCCAGGCCGCCCTGATCGCCAAGCGGGCGGGCTTCGGCATGGTCCTGGTCCACGCGGGCCACGGCTGGCTGCTGCATCAGTTTGTGTCTCCCATCACCAACACCCGGAAGGACAAGTGGGGCGGGGCGCCCATCGAGAACAGGGCCCGGTTCACGGTGGAGATCGTGAAGGCCATCAAGAAAGCCTGCGGCGCCTCCTTCCCCGTGGAGGTGCGCATCAGCGGCAGCGAATGCTACGACGGAGGCTACGGCATCGAGGAGGGCATCGCCTTTGCCAGACAGCTGGACGGCCTCTGCGACCTGATCCACGTCTCCGCCGGGAACCATGAGGTGGAGGAGGTCTTTGCCGTCACCCATCCCAGCATGTTCCTGGGAGAGGGACCCAATGTGAAATACGCTGCGGAGATCAAAAAGCACGTGAAGACCCCGGTGGCCACCGTGGGCGCCCTGGGAGAGCCGGATATGCTGGAGGAGATCATCGCCTCCGGGCAGGCGGATGTAGTGGAGATGGCCCGGGCGCTCCTGGCGGACCCGGATCTGCCCCTGAAGATCCGCACCGGGCGGGAGGACGAGATCAAGCAGTGCATGCGCTGCCTCAGCTGCTTCTCCACGGAGATGAACTGCGGCGAGCCCTACTGCGCCATCAACCCGGAAACCGGGCGGGAGCTGGACATGAAGTACGACTTCCCCAAGGCGAAGGTGTCCCGCCGGGTCCTGGTGGTCGGCGGCGGCGTCGGCGGCATGCAGGCCGCCCTCACCTGCGCGGAGCGGGGGCATGAGGTCATCCTCTGCGAAAAGGGGAGCGAGCTGGGGGGCTCCATCCGCTGCGAGCGGAACGTGCCCTTCAAGCGGAAGCTGGATATCTACCTGAACAGTCAGGCCCGGGCGGTGGAGAAGGCCCCCATCGATCTGCGGCTGAATACGGAAGTCACGCCGGAGTATGCGAAGTCCCTGAAGCCGGACGTGATCATCGCCGCCACCGGCGCCCGGCCCATCAAACCGAATATCCCGGGCATCGACGGAGCCATCGTCCTGGGGGCGGAGCAGGCTTATCTGGAGCCGGAGAAGACGGGGAAGAAGGTCTGCATCCTGGGCGCCGGCCTGGTGGGACTGGAGCTGGCCATCTATCTGGCCATGCAGGGCCGGGAGGTCCAGGTGGTGGAAATGGCGCCCCAGATCAACGACGGGGGGAACTTCCTCCATGCCATCGGCCTGAAGGCGGAGCTGAACAAGCAAAAGGTGAAGGTGGACCTGAATACCAAGGCGCTGGAGATCCGGCCGGAGGGAGTCCTGTGCGCCGGACCGGAAGGGGAGAAGGTCTACGAGGCGGACACGGTGATCTACGCCGTGGGCCAGCGGCCGGAATCCGAGGCCGCCCTGGCTCTGCGCTTCTGCGCCCCGGAGTTCTACCAGATCGGGGACTGCCTCAGCCCCCGGAACATCAC
>CAMZJG010000161.1 GCA_947307505.1 uncultured Clostridia bacterium
AGGACGTTCCAGATCTGGGCCTGGGTGATGGCGTCCAGCATGGTGCTCATCTCGTCGGCGATGATGAATTCCGTCTTCGGGCCCAGGACGCGGGCGACGCAGAAGCGCTGCAGCTCGCCGCCGGAGAGCTCGTTGGGCCAGCGGCTGTACCACAGGTCCTTGTTGATGCGCAGCTCCCTGAGCAGGGCGTCGTCCGGCTCCCAGGCTTCCGTGACGGTCTTTTTCAGCTTCCAGCGGGGATTGACCGCCTTTTCCGGGTGCTGATAGATCATCTGCACGGGGCAGTAGCCCTTGGAGGGCAGGGGCGCCCCTTTCCAGAGGACCTGGCCGGAGACCGGCCGCTCGTAGCCCGCCAGGATCCGCGCCAGGGTGCTTTTGCCGTAGCCGGAGGGGCCGATGAGGCCGACGCGCTCCCCTTCGCCGATCTTCAGGTCTACATTCTGCAGGATCCAGGGGCCGGAGCCGTAGCGGAAGGAGACGTTCCGCGCTTCCAGGAGGGCGCCGGGCGCCGGGGAGGTCATGTTTTGCTTATCCATCATGCGTCCGCCTCCCCCATGAAATCCTCCGGGTCCACGTTTTGGAACCCGTTCTGGGGCAGTGCCGCCCACAGCGCCTTGGTATAGGGATGCCGGAGGGCGTCGCCGCCGGCCAGGAAGGTCTCCTTGTCCACCACGTCCACGGTCCGCCCGTCGTAAAAGACGGCGATCTTATCGGCGCAGAGGAGGGCGATATCGATGTCGTGGGTGATCATCAGGATGCCCTTGCCCTCGTCGGCCATCTCCCGGAAATTGCGCATGGTCTCCTCCGCGATGTCCTGGCTGAGGCCGGGGGTGGGCTCGTCTGCCAGGATGAGCCTGGCGTCGGCCACCACCGCCGTGGAGATCAGCACCCGCCGGGTCATGCCGCCGGACAGCTGGAAGGGATACATCTCCGCCACGCTGTCCTTCAGCCCATAGCGGCGGAAGGCCGCCTGCTGCCGCTCCTTTGTCCCGTGGACGCCCCGCACCTGCTTCCCCACCTTCATGAGGGGGTCCAGGTAATTGACGGATTGGGGGATCATGATGATCTCGCTGCCCACCTTTTCCTTTCGGACGGCGTCCGTCAGCGGCGCGCCGTCGTAGTGCATGCTGCCGCCGATCACCGCGTTGGAGGGCAGGATCCCCAGCACCGCGTGGGCCAGCACGCTTTTGCCGCTGCCGGAAGCCCCCACGATGACCATGATCTCCCCTTCGTGCACCGTCACGCTCAGGTCGCTGATGACATTCAGTTCATACTGGCTCAGGCCCCGGTCATACATCCGGAAGCTGACGGAGAGGTCCTGAACCTCCAATAAGGTCTTTCCCATGGCGCACCTCTCATTCCTGGGCGCTGAAGGGGTCGATCAGCAGGCGCAGGTTATTGCCGATGGCCTCGAACAGCACGACGATGAGCAGCAGGCAGATGCCGGGAAGGACGGCCAGCCACCACATGCCCGTGGTCAGATAGTGCATGGATTCGGAGAGGATGACGCCGATGGCCGGCTGCTCCGCTGGCAGGCCGAAGCCCAGGAAGGTGATGGAAGCCTCATGCATGATGGCATGGGGGAACATGAGCACCAGGCCCACCACGAACTGGGGGATCACATGGGGCAGCATATGCCGCATGGCGATCCAGACCTTGGACTTGCCCATGCGGGCGGAGGCCTGCACATACTGGGAGTTCTTCAGGGACATGATCTCCGCCTGGACGATACGGCCCAGGGGGCACCAGTGGGTGGCGATGACGCCGATCATGACGCCCCGCGCCCCGCGGCCCAGGAGCACCGATATGAGGATCAGCAGGATGAGATGGGGCACGCCCATGAACAGGTCCACCGACCAGTTGAAGGCGCTGGTGGCCCAGCGCCCCACCGTACCGGCGATGACGCCCAGCAGCAAGGCCACGACGGAGGTGACGATGGAGGCCAGCAGCCCGATGTAGATGCTGGTGGAGAGCCCCGTGATGGTCCGGATGAACATATCCCGGCCCATCCAGTCCGTGCCGAACAGATGCTGCAGGGAAGGGGGCTGGTTCTTCTCGGAGAAATTGGTGGCGTAGCGTTCCGGGTCCATGGTGATGCCGGCCACCGTCAGCGTCACCAGGATCGCCAGGGCGACCGCCACGATGAGGATCGTCTTGAAGCGGCGGGTCATCAGGCGGCTCTTGGAGGGGATGGGTGTTTTTCTCATTTATGCCGCCCTCCTTCCCTGATCTGCGGATCGACCACGGCATAGAGGATATTCGCCACCATATTGCCGCAGAAAACGAACATGGCCGAAAACAGGGCGATGCCCAAAAACAGGGGCATGTCCCCCCGCAGGCCCGATTGGACCGTGGCTTCGCCCAGGCCGGGGTAAGTGAACACGCTTTCCGCCAGCACCGAGCCGCCGAAAAGCTCGCTGATGGAGCCGAACTGCAGGGTGATGAAGGGCAGCAGGATATTCCGCAGCCCGTGACGCCGGACGATGGTCCAGACGCTCTCGCCCCTGGTCCGGGCAAACAGGGCATAGTCGCTCTCCAGCACCTGCACCATCTTTTCCCTCGTCTGCAGGGCGATCTTGGAGACGCCCGTCAGGGAGAGGGCCAGGGCGGGGAGGACCAGGTGGTAGATGCGCTCCCCCACCGTGGCCTCGCTGAGGGGCTTGCCGATGGGCGCGGCCAGGCCCATGGGCAGGATCTTCAGGTACACCGCGAAAAACAGCAGCAGCACGATGCCGATCCAGAAGGCGGGGCTGGATTCCAGCAGCAGGCAGTAGACCTTGATGACCCGGTCCGCCGCCTTCCCCCGCTTGACCGCCGCCACGACGCCCAGCAGCAGGCCCAGCAGGCCCGACACCACCCAGGAGACTGCCATCAGATAGAGGGACAGCACGAAATGCTCTCCGATCACCTTGGCGACGGGCTGCCGGTAGATCATGGAGGTGCCCATATCCCCATGGAGGATGTTGGTGATCCACTTGACGTAGCGGGTCACCGGCGGATCGTTCAGGCCCCAGTATTCCGCGATCTGCGTCTTCTGGGCCTCGGTGACGCTGCTCTCGCCGATATAGGAGCTGAGGGCGTCGATGGGCGACAGCTCCACCAGGGTGAAGGTGATTACGCTGACGGCAAACAGCAGCAGGATCATTTTGAGGAGGTTCCCGCCGATCATTTTCCATGCGGCTTTACTCAAAATTCTGCCTCCCTTCCGAAGCTGCCGCAGCCGGAGGCTGCCGCAGCGGATGGTTTCTCAGTTCCATTTCCATTCCAGGATATTGTTGAGGACCTGCAGGGCCGCGCCGTGGGGATGCAGGGACTGGGTACCGATATCCAGGCCGTCCCGCACGAAGAAGCAGTTGTCCACCCGGACGAACCAGGCGTCGGGGGCGTCCCCGATGTGGCTCGCGCCGGTGGTGCCGTCCCACTGGGCCAGCTTGTAATACTTGTAGACGTCCTCCAGGCTGCTGGAGGCCATGGCCTTCCGGAAATACTCGTCCACGGTGGGGTTGGAATAATAGCCGGTGTTGCTCCAGCCGGTGCCGATGGAATTGGTGGAGGACATGAGGTAGAATTCCACGGGGGTGTGGTCGCCCCGGCCGAAGACATAGGCTTCGCTGTGGAAGAGCTGCTGGATATCCGAGTTGGGGGCGCCGCAGGGGATCACGTTGATGCCCAGGTCTTTCGCCTGCTCGGCCACCGCCATGGCCACCATCTGCCGGTTGCCC
>CAMZJG010000162.1 GCA_947307505.1 uncultured Clostridia bacterium
CGTGCTGCGCCAGATCCAGGGCCATTTCCAGACCGGTGAAGCCGGCTCCGGCCACTACGACCCGCTGACCGGCCTTCTCCGGCGCGCCCTCCAGTTCGCCCACCCATACGGCCTTCTCCGGACAGGCGGCGAGTTTGGGGATGATGGGCCGGGCACCGATCGCCAGCAGGATGGCATCCGGATTCAGCTCCCGCAGCAGTTCGGGGGTGGCTTCGGTGTTCAGCCGCAGGTCGATGCGCTGATCTTCCTCCACGGTGCGGATACTCCAGTCCAGATAGCGCTTCATATCCGCCTTGAAATCCGCCGCCGCGGCAAGACGCAGGGTGCCGCCCAGTCTGCCGCTCTTTTCCAGCAGGGTGACCTGATGGCTCCGCTGTGCCGCGGTACGGGCTGCTTCCAGCCCCGCGGGGCCTCCGCCCACGATCACCACCCGCTTGCTCGCCGCCGCAGGTTTTGTCATATCAAAAAGGGATTCCCGCCCCACCAGGGGATTTACGGCGCAGCGCACGGTGATATGGTCGCTGTGGGTCCTGCCGATGCAGGTGTTGCAGCGGACGCAGGGGCGGATCTCCGCTTCCAGCCCGGCTTTGGCCTTGGCGACGAAGGAGGGATCTGCCAGAGCGGTTCGGATCATGGCGGCGGCGTCCACGTCTCCAGCCAGAATGGCCTTCTCCGCCGTATCCAGATCCATGCCGCAGACCACGGAAACGGGGATATTCAGCCGCTCCCGGAAGACCCGGGCATAGGGGATGTTCGTGCCCCGGGGCACGTAGACGGGGGAGTTGAGCACCGGCAGGGTGGCGTCCTCCTCCAGCAGGCCCCGGCTCACATGGAGCAGATCGATCTTATCCTGGATGCGCTCGGCAAAGGCCAGGGTCTCCTCGAAGGTGGTGGTGCCGGGCAGGACCTCTTCCGCGCTGATGCGGTATTCCAGGGCCATGCCGCTGCCCATTTCGTTCCGCACGGCGTCCAGCATCTCCAGAGCGAAGCGGCTGCGCTTCTCCGGGCTGCCGCCGTAGGCGTCCGTCCGATGGTTGATATAGGAGGCGAAGAACTGGGCCGGCACGTTTCCGTGACCGCCGTGGATCAGGATCATGTCGAATCCCGCCTCCCTGGCCCGGCGGGCCTGGAAGGCATAGGCGGCGATGATGTTTTTGACTTCGCTCTCCGGGATCGAGGTGATCCGATCCCGGGGACCCATCATATACCGGGAGACGGTGAGCTCCACGCCGGCGAGGCAGCCGTCCCGATGGAGGGTATCCACCAGCTCCGGCAGGTCCTCCAGCTTCATGACGCAGCAGGCGGGGCGCACCATGCCCGGGAAGCGGGGATCGTCCTCCAGGGAGCCGATGCCCAGGTTGATCAGGGCGGCGCCGGAACCCGCCAGAGCGGTATAGTAGGATTTCAGCGGCATGCGGCCGTCCTCCTCACGCCAGGTGAGGAAGGGGGCGGCGGGGGCGATCTCGATCCGGTTCCTCCAGGTGAGGGGACCGACGGTCAAGGGTTGAAAAATGGCGGAGTATTTCAAAGGAAGCCGCTCCTTTCGCATTTCTTTTTTCCGAATCTATGGTATAATGTTCCGGGAAAAGGAGGTATGCCCGGCGTGAAAGTATTGCAGGAATTTGCGGAAAATATGCCGATCCTATACGCGGTCGTCAAGATCGTTCTGGTGCTGATCATCACCCGGCTCCTGGCCATTCTTCTGAAATTCATTCTTAAAAAGGCGGAGGACGCCAGGGGCAAGCTCACCAAACGTCCGAACTACATCGGGTATAAGCTGCTGAACAGCGTATTGATCATCGCCCTGTATATCGTGGGGGTGGTGGTCGCCGTGAAGCAGGTGCCCGCCCTTTCCACCGCCGTCACCGCCATCCTTGCGGGCTCCGGCCTCCTGGCGGTGGCCCTGGGCTTCGCCGCCCAGGAGAGCGTAGGGAACCTGGTGAGCGGGGTGTTCATCTCCATTTTCCGTCCCTTCGACGTGGGGGACCGGATCCAGATCCGCACCCAGGACATTACCGGGTACATCGAGGATATCACCCTGCGGCATACGGTGATCCGCACCATCCTGGGCACCAGGCTGATCGTCCCCAATTCCGTCATGGGGTCCGCGGTGGTGGAAAACACGAATTTCACATCCGGGGAGCCGACGCGGAATTTTGTGGATGTCCAGGTGAGCTACAGCAGCGATCTGGCCCTGGCCAAACGGCTGATGGAGGAGGTGGTGACTTCCCATCCCCTGTACGTGGGGCCGAAACCGCAGACGGTTTTTGTGCGGCAGTTCGACGCCAGCGGCATCGCTCTCCGGGCTGTCATGGCCACCAGAACGGTGGACGAGAATTTCATCGCCTGCAGTGAAGTGCGCCAGCAGCTGAAGGAAACCTTCGACGCCAATGGCGTGACGATCCCCTTCACCACCGTGACCATCTCCAACCTGGGGGAGCTGTCCGTTGGACAAGAGAAGCAGGGAAGGAAGGAACCGCCGGATCAGAAGGAACTTGTACGTAACAAGTCGGATGATTGAACAGACCGGATCAATATGCAGATTGCCAGAAGCAGAGCTCCTGGCAATTCTTTTTTGCTGACCCGATTATACACCGGATTGTGTTTCTTGGCAAGGGATTATCCTATATTTTGCGGTTTGGAGGAAAAATGAAAGAGATGCGTATTGACAAACGCCCCCAGCAGGATCAGCACCATGCAGAGATAGACCCAGAACAGAGCCAGAACGGCGCTGGCCAGGCTTCCGTAGAGGGTCACGCCCCCCAGCCCGGTGACGTAGCTTCCGAAGAGCCAGGTGATGAGCATCCAGAGCAGAGCGGCCAGCATGGCTCCGGGAAGCTGGCGGAGGAAACGCATCCGCCGGGAGGGGAGAAAGGTGTACAGCAGGGCAAAGAATAGAGCCAGGAGCATCATCGCCAGAAAATACCGCATGCGAAGGAGGGAAAGGAGCACGCCGCTCCCGGGCGGCCAGACCGCTGCCAGCAGGCGGATGAGCCGCCGCCGGAACAGGGCGAAGAGCAGACTCAGGATCACCGTCAGCAGAAGCGCGAGGGTGTAGAGCCCGGAAACGGCCCGGAGCCGCAGAAAGCCTCCGGTTTTTCCGCCGCCGCAGATCCGGTCCAGCCCCTGGATGAGTCCCAGGAAAGCTTTGCTGGCGGACCACAGGGTGAGCAGGGCGGAAAGGGAGAAGACCGCGGCGCCGTTTCCGTACACCTGATCCAGGATCTCCCGCAGCAGTTCCTCCAGGGCGTCCGGCAGTACGGTGGAGAGGTATTCCAGCACCATCTCCCGGGTGAGGGGAGTCATGGGCAGAACGGAACAGACCAGAGCCGTCAGGGGAATGAGGGAGAGAAAGAGAAAATAGGCGCCGGAGGCGGCGTACAGTCCCAGCTCAGTCTCCGCCAGCTCCCGGAAAAGACGTTTCGTCCGGGCCCGGCGTTCAGCCATCGGCCCGCTTTTCTCCCGCGGCAATCCCTTCACCTCCTTTCCGCGCGCCTTGCGCAGATTACAGTATATGCGATTTTGGTACAGAATACCGATCCTCTGCCAAAGGTGCGGAAAAACGCAATTCTCTTATTGACAAAGCTTCCGGCCCTATGGTATTATTTTTGTCGGCATTTCAGGGGCCCCAACCCATGCGGGCGTAGTTCAATGGCAGAACACCAGCCTTCCAAGCTGGATACGTGGGTTCGATTCCCATCGCCCGCTCCAGA
>CAMZJG010000163.1 GCA_947307505.1 uncultured Clostridia bacterium
CTGGCGGTGCTGTCCGCCCTTCTGGAGCTGATCATCGAACTGCTGGGCCACAAGCCCTTCTACACCGCCTTCCTGTTCATCGGCCACAGCCCCCATATGTTCCTGCTGAACGCGGCGATCATCTTCTCCACCCTGATGTTCGTCATGGTGCTGCGGCGGAAGGTGTTTTACAGCATCCTCATCACCCTGGTGTGGCTCGCCTTCGGGATCGTGAACATCTCCACCCTGGCCTTCCGGGCGATCCCCTTTTCCGCCCGGGATTTTGCCATCCTGGCGTCCGGACTCACCATCGCGGACGTGTATTTCACCCCCCTGGCCCTCATCGGCATGGGGGCGGGACTGGTGCTCCTCCTGGCCTTCCTGGCGTGGCTGTTCTTCCATGCCCCCAGGAGCGAAAAGCCGGAGCATCGGAAGAAGGATATCCTGACGGTAGCCGCCTTTGCCCTCGCCCTGTTCATCATCGGCTTTTTCGGCACCCGGCACATCAAGCTCTCCGCCCAGTACGAGAGCATCAACGAGGCCTACGAGCAGCGGGGCTTTCCCTACTGCTTCATGACCAGCATCTTCAAAAGCGGCGTGAGCCGGCCGGAGAACTATTCCAAGGATAAGGTGGAGGAGCTGGATCTGGACGGGACGGTGGAGGCGGAGAAGAAAAAACCCAACATCATCCTGATCCAGCTGGAATCCTTCTTCGACCCGGCCCTCATCCAGGGGGTGGAGCTGGCGGAGGACCCCATTCCCAACTTCACCCGCCTGCGGGACTCCTGCGCCTCCGGCTACCTGCGGATGCCCACCCTGGGGGCGGGGACCGTGAACGCCGAGTTCGAGGTCCTCACCGGGATGAGCCTGGATTTCTTCGGGATCAGCGAATACCCCTATGAGTCCCTGCTCCGGGAGAACACCTGCGAGAGCATCGCCTATTACCTCAAGGAGCTGGGGTACGGGACCCACGCCGTCCACAATTACACCGGCTCCTTCTACAGCCGGAACGAGGTCTATCCCAACCTGGGCTTCGATGATTTCACCTCCGTGGAGTACATGAACGACGTCCAGACCACGGAGAAGGGCTGGCCCAAGGACCGGGTCCTGACGAAATACATCATGAAAGCGCTGAACAAGACAAAATCCCGGGATTTCGTCTTTACGGTCACCGTCCAGTGCCACGGCAAGTACCCGGACGACAGCGACGTGGACGATATCCGCTTCATGGGCAACGAGGTCTTCGAAGGGGACGCCTCGGAGCAGTTCCGGTATTTTGTCAAGCAGCTCCAGGGGACCGACGCCTTCCTGGGGGATCTGATCGCCGCCCTGGAGGACTGGCCGGAGGAGACCATGGTGATCGCCTACGGAGACCATCTGCCGGTGCTGGATCTCTCCGCGGAGGATCTGGTGTGCGGCACCCTCTTCCAGACCCAGTATTTCATCTGGAGCAACTACGGCGCGGGGGTCGGAGGAGAGGATCGGGACCTGTGGGCCTACCAGCTGACGGCCCATCTCCTGGACGCCGCGGGGATCCAGGGGGGCGTGGTCACCGACTATCACCTGGAGCACATGGGCCTGGAGGGGTATCAGGACGGGCTGGAGCTCCTGGAGTACGACCTGCTGTACGGAGATAAGATCGCCTACGGCGGGGAGAGCCCCTACCGGCGGACGGAGATGAAAATGGGCCTGGAGGACATCACGGTCACGGAGGTGTTCCAGCGGGAGACCATGACAGAGATCGACGGCTCCGGCTTCACCCCCTACAGCGTGGTGTACGTGAACGGCAGACGCCGGGAGGACACGGTCTACGTCTCCCCGGAGCGGCTGTACCTGCCCAATGAAGCCCGGCCCCTCTCCCCCCTGGATCAGATCCAGGTCTGCCAGACCGGCCCGAACCGGGTCATCCTCAGTACGGCGGAGGCGCCGTGAGGAGAAGAAAGGTCAGGAAAGAAGGTCAAGCCATGAGATTTATCTGTCCCCTGTGCGGAGAAGTGTACGACGAGGCGAAGGCCGACACGCCCTTCGCCGACCTTCCGGAGACCTGGGCCTGTCCCCTGTGCTACGCCCCCAGGAACAGCTTCCGGCCGGAGGAGGGAGAGCCCGGGCCCCGGTCCGGGGGAAAGGAGGACGCGGAATGAAATACGTCTGCCCCGTATGCGGGTACGTATACGACGAGGAGAAGGAGGGAACGCCCTTCGCCGACCTTCCGGAGAGCTGGGTCTGCCCCCTGTGCAGGGCCGCAAAATCCAGCTTCCGGCCGGAGAAGGGGGCCGAGCCCCCGGCGGGAGCTCCGGCGGCGGACTTCGCCATGGGTGAAGCGGAGAAGCTGAGCTGGGGCCAGATGGCGGCCCTGTGCACCGACCTGGGTCGGGCCTGCGAGAAGCAGGGAAAAGCGGAGCAGGCGGCAAAGTTTTCCATGCTGGCGGAGCGGTTCACCGCCCTGGTCCCCCCGGAGCCCGGGGCTTCCCCGGAGCGGCTGGAGGCCCTGCTGGGGGAGGAGATCGCCGCTTATCCCGCCGTCCGGGCTGCGGTGGACGCCCGGGGGGACCGGGGAGCCGCCAGGGCCCTGGTATGGGGAGAGAAGGCGGACCGGATGCTGGCCATCCTCTTGGAGCAGTACCGGGAACAGGGGGAGAGCATGCTGGAGGGGACCGGCGTCTGGCTCTGCACCGCCTGCGGCTTCGTGTACGTGGGGGACGCCCCGCCGGAGCAGTGTCCGGTATGCCGGGTGCCCGCCTGGAAATTTGAAAAGGTGGAGGGCTGAGCCATGGAGCAGAAGATCAAAAAGCTGGCGGTGCGGAACCTGCGTCTCTGCACCAAGGATTGTCTCTGCCTCTTCGTCTGTCCCACCGGGGCGACGGATACGGAGAACAGCGTCATCGATCCGGAAAAGTGCGTGGGCTGCGGCGCCTGCGCCGATGCCTGCCCCGGCGGGGCCATCTACCTGGTCCCCCTGGAGTATCCTCCCCGGCAGCCCAAGGATCGGGAGACGGTGAACGCCCTGAACGCCCTGTCGGTGAAGAAGACGGAACTGGAGACTCTGGCCCGGCAGGTGGCCGGGGAAACGGACAGGGAAGGCCTGCGCCGCCTCATGCTGGCCTGCGCCGCCTCCCTCCGCCTCACCGGGGCGGACCTGATGCGGGAGAGCGGCTATATGCTGCCCCAGAGCCGGGAGGCGAAGGACTTCCTCCAGGGGATCCTCATGGAGCCTCCCAGCGGGGATTTCCCCCTGGCGGAGGTTTGGCAGCTGATGGAATCCCTCTGACGGGGCAGGAGGCGTTCAGGCGGGGATGACCCCGTATCCCCCCATGGGGATGAATACTTATACGGGTATAGGTGAATGCCACTCCGTCCCCCACCGGACATGTTGTTTTTGGCTAATTCCCCCGGATTTCCGGGGGATTCTTTTATGCCTTATTCTGAAAAATCACCGCGCACCTTGTATTTCACATGGGAAGATGTTATATTCAGGTCGAAATTGCATAAAGATTCTCTCTCCTGCTCTCAACAGCAGCATGGAAACGGGTAAGAACCGACGCGACCGGCACTGTGCGGCCTCCGGGCCAAGTCAGATACATGGGGGAGAGAAGCTCGCTATTCGAGTTCAGTAG
>CAMZJG010000164.1 GCA_947307505.1 uncultured Clostridia bacterium
CTTCAACCACGAGCATTACGGCACTCCCTACGAGCCGAAGGAGTAATCCGGACCGACGCATCGCAAAAGGCCCCTGCCACAAAGGCAGGGGCCTGTTTCTGTTTTTGGTTCATTCAGAGGTGAGCAGGGCCGGCGGGCTCAGCCGTCCCGATACTGCAGATTTAGCTCCTCCAGATTCACGATGCGGGTGCAGAGCCGGTCCGCCAGAGCCATATTATGACTGATGACCAGCAGCCCCAGGTTCCGGCGCTTCACCTGATCGATCAGGACGTTCCAGATCTGCGCCTGGGTGATGGCGTCCAGCATGGTACTCATTTCGTCCGCGATGATGAATTCCGTCTTCGGGCCCAGGGTCCTTGCCACGCAGAAGCGCTGCAGCTCGCCGCCGGATAACTCGTTGGGCCAGCGCCCATACCAAAGGTCTTTGTTGATACGCAGCTCTTTCAGCAGCGCGTCATCGGGCTCCCAGGCTTCCGATACGCTCTCCTTCAGCTTCCAGCGGGGATTCACAGCTTTCTCGGGATGCTGATAGATCATTTGTACCGGGCAGTAGCCCTTCAGGGGCAGCGCTCCGCCCTTCCAGAGGACCCGGCCCCTGATGGGGCGTTCATAACCGGCCATGATGCGGGCCAGGGTGCTTTTGCCATAGCCGGAAGGACCGATCAGCCCCACCCGTTCCCCTTCGCAGATGCGCAGGTCGACGTTCTGCAGAATCCAGGGGCCGGAGCCATAGCGGAAGCTGACTTTCTCCGCCTCCAGGAGGGAGGCCCTTTCCGGAGCCGGCATGCCGTTCCGTTCCACATTCTTCTCTTCCACTTAAGCGTCCACCTCCCCCATGAAGTCCTCCGGATCCACGTTCTGAAACCCATTTTGCGGCAGAGCCGCCCACAAGGCCTTGGTATAGGGATGTTTCAGAGCGTCTCCCCCGGCGATAAAGGCCTCCCGATCCACCACGTCCACCGTCCTGCCGTCATAAAAGACGGCGATCCGGTCCGCCACCTGGAGGGCCACATCGATGTCATGGGTGATCATCAGGATGCCCCGTCCTTCGTCCGCCAGTTCCCGGAAATTGCGCATGGTCTCCGCGGCGATATCCGCGCTCAGGCCCGGGGTGGGTTCGTCCGCCAGGATGAGCTTTGCGTCCGTGATGGTAGCCGTCGAAATCAGCACCCGGCGGGTCATGCCGCCGGAGAGCTCATGGGGGTACATGGCGGCAACCTGCTCCTTCAAGCCATAGCGCGCAAACGCCGCCCGCTGCTGTGCCTCCGTCCCCGTCAGGCCCCGGACCTGCTTCCCCACCTTCATCAGGGGATCCAGGTAGGTGACGGACTGGGGGATCATGATGATCTCCGAGCCCACCAGCTTTTTTCGGAGGGTGTTATCCAGGATCGCCCCGTCATACCTGATGGTGCCGCCCACGATGGCGTTGCCGGGGAGGATCCCCAGAATCGCATGGGCCAGCACGCTTTTCCCGCTGCCGCTCGCCCCCACGATGACCATGATCTCTCCCTCATGCACCTCAACGCTCAGATCGCTGATAATATGCAGGTCATACTGGGACAGGCCCCGGTCGTACATTCGGAAGCTGACGGAGATATGCTCCGCCTCCAGAATTTTCTTTTCCCTCATTCTCTGCCTCCTATTCCTGGGCGCTGAAGGGGTCGATCAGGAGCTTCAGGTTGTTCCCGATGGCCTCAAACAGGATCACGACGATGAGCAGGCAGACGCCGGGCATCACCGCCAGCCACCACATGCCCGTGACCAGATAGTTCATCGCTTCGGAAAGAATGACGCCGATGGCAGGCTGCTCCGCCGGAAGGCCGAAGCCCAGGAAGGTGATGGAAGCCTCATGCATGATGGCATGGGGAAAGAGAAGGATCAGGCCGATGATGAACTGGGGCAGCACATGGGGCAGCATATGCCGTCGGGCGATCCACCACTTAGTCTTTCCCATGCGGGAGGCAGCCTGGATATACTGTGAGCTCTTCAGGGAGAAGACCTCCGCCTGGATAATACGGCCCAGACCGCACCAATGGGTGACGATGACGCCGATCACGACGCCCTTTGCCCCCTTCCCCACCAGGATGGAGATCAGCACCAGGAGGATCAGATGGGGCACGCCCATGAACAGGTCCACGAACCAGTTGAAGAACTCACTGACTCGTTTCCCCATGGTGCCTGCGATGATCCCGAGCAGCAGCGCCATAAAGGCGGACACCACCGAGGCGGCGAGGCCGATATAAATACTGGTGGCCAATCCCTTGATCGTTCGGGCAAACATATCCCTGCCCATCCAATCTGTTCCGAAGATATGCTGCGCCGAGGGCGCCAGATTCTTTTCGGCGAAATTTGTCTGATAAGCGGAAGGACTCATCACGACGCCGGAGATCGTCACCGCCAGTAGGATAAACGCCGCCGCGGCCACGATGACGATGGTTCTGGTCCGGCGGTTGGCAAGGCCGCGTTTCTTTTTTACGGGTACCTTGATCATCCGACTCTCTCTCCTTCCCTGATCCTCGGGTCGATGATCGGATACAGGATATTGGCGATCAGGTTCCCAAAGAACACAAACGCGGCGGAAAACAGCGCTATGCCCAACAGCAGAGGGATGTCTCCCTTGATGCCGGCTTGGGTTGTCGCCTGGCCCAGTCCCGGATAGGAGAACACGGTTTCCGCAAGCACCGACCCTCCGAAGATCTCGCTGATGGAGGCAAACTGCATGGTGACCGCGGGAAGAAGGATGTTCCGGATCCCGTGGCGCAGGACAAACTGCCGGCGCTTTTCGCCCCGCGCCCGGGCGAAGAGGGCGTAGTCGCTCTTCTTGGCCTGCACCAGCTTTTCCCTCGTCTGAAGGACGATGTTCGCGATACCGGTCAGGCTCAGGGTCAGCACCGGCAGACAGAGGTGGTGGATCCGTTCGCCAAAGGTCACGCTCTCCATCGTTTTTCCGATGGGGACCGCCAAGCCCATGGGGAACAGATTCAGGCCAACGGCGAAGATCAGCAGCACCACCATCGCCAGCCAGAAGACCGGGCTCGACTGGATGATCAGGCAATAGACCTTGATCAGCTTATCCAGCCAGCTGCCTTCATAGGTCCCGGCCAGGACCCCCAGTACAAAGCCGACGATGCCGGAGAGCACCCAGGCCAGCCCCATCAGGATCAGGGACATTTTGAAGCGCTCCATGATGATCTGAAAAACGGGTCTGCGGTAGGTGATGGAGGTGCCCATGTCTCCCTGGAGAATATTGCCCAGCCACCGGAAATACCGGGTCACCGGCGGATCGTTCAGCCCCCATTTCGCTGCGATGGAATCCCGCAGCTCCTGGCTGGCGGCGTTTTCCCCGATATAGGAGGAGACCGTATCGATGGGCGAAAGCTCCACAAGCGCAAAGGAAATTACAGAAACGGCAAACAGCAGGATCAGCATTTTGACCAGGGTATATGCCGCCCTCTTGGCAGCAATTTTCAAGGCTCTGTCTCCCCCTTCCCTCAGTCTTCCCATTTCCAGTCAAAGATGTTCTTCAGCAGCTGGAAGCCGGGGCCGTGGGAATGGATCGGCTGCTCGCCCACGCTGAGCCCGTCCCGGA
>CAMZJG010000165.1 GCA_947307505.1 uncultured Clostridia bacterium
GCCGCCCATTCCCGGGCCTTCCAGCACTGGTTCAGCCCCCAGGAGAACCGGCGCACGGACAAATGGGGCGGAGACAGCGCGGAAAACCGCTGCCGCTTCGCCGTCATGGCCATCGACGAGATCCACCGGGTCTGCGGCCGGGGCTTCCCCGTGGAGATCCGCATCAGCGGCACGGAGATCGTGCCCGACGGCTACGGCATCGACGAGGGCTGCCGCATCGCGGAGCAGCTGGACGGCCACGCGGATATCATCAGCGTTTCCGTTTCCGCCATGGATACCATGCATCCCGAGTCCTTCTCCCGCACCCACCTGAGCATGTTCTATGAGCCCGGCCACCATGCGGACGTCTCCGCCGAGATCAAAAAGCACGTGAAGAAATCCCTCGTCGGCATCGCCGGCGGCTTCTCCGATCCTTACCTCATGGAGAAGGTCCTGGCGGAGGGGAAGGCGGACATCATCAACATGGCCCGGCAGCTGAACTGCGACCCGGATCTGCCCAACAAGGTCCGGGCGGGACGGCCGGAGGACATCCGCCGCTGCATGCGCTGCCTCACCTGCTTCAGCCAGACCGTGAGCCACGGGGACATGCTCTGCGCCCTGAACCCGGAGGCCCAGCGGAACCGGGAGGTCTACTATTCTCTGCCCAAGGCCGCCAAGCGCCGCACCCTGGTGATCGGCGGGGGCATCGCGGGCATGGAGGCCGCCGTCACCGCGGCGGAGAACGGCCACGAGGTCATCCTCTGCGAAAAGAGCGGGGAGCTGGGCGGCACCATCCTCTGCGAGCGGGACGTCTCCTTCAAGGAGGCCCTCCACGGCTACATCGAGCAGCAGAAGCGGAAGATCGCCCGCCTGCCCATCGACCTGCGGCTGAACACCCCCGTCACCCATGATTACGCCGCCGCCCTGAAGCCGGACGCGGTGATCTGCGCCATCGGCTCCGACGTGGCGAAGCCCCCCATCCCCGGGCTGGATCTGCCCCACGTACACTCCGCCGTGGAGGTGTTCAACGATCCCTCCCTGGCCAGAGGCAAGGTGCTGATCCTGGGGGCCGGTCTGGCGGGCACGGAGCTGAGCATCCACCTGGCCCTGCTGGGGAAGGAGTCCGAGATCGTGGAGATGGCCCCCATGCTCAACGACGGAGGCAACTCCTGCCACGGCCGGGCGGTGCTGGATATGCTCATCCAGCACAAGATCCCCGTGCATTACCGCACCAAGGCCCTGGAGATCACCGCCGAAGGCGTCCGCTGCCAGGGGCCCGAGGGGGAGGTCTTCTGCCCCGCGGACACGGTGATCTACGCCGCCGGGATGAAAGCCCGGACCGAGGAAGCCCTGTCCTTCTACGACGTGGCCCCCATCTTCCACATCGTGGGGGACTGCAAGCAGAGCTCTACCATTCTGAATGCCACAGGCACCGCCTATACCGCGGCAAAGTACCTGGGCAGATACGATTAAACCCGGATAAAAGAGGAAGAGTTCCATGGAAAATCGCGTTTACCGCATCCTGGTGATCAATCCCGGCTCCACCTCCACCAAGGTGAGCCTGTTCGAGAACGAAACCAGCCGCTTCGAGCACAGCCTGTTCCATGACGCTCCGGTGCTGCTGCAGTACCCCCATGTGAACGACCAGACCCCCTTCCGGTATCAGGTCATCCTGGATATGCTGAAGGAGGAGGGCATCCCGCCGGAGAGCATCGACGTGTTCGTGGGCCGGGGCGGCAGCGCCCAGACCCAGCCCGGGGGCGTCACCCGCATCGACCAAAAGCTCTTCGAGGATACCGTGGCCGCCGTGGGGGGCAGCGAGCACCCCGCGAAGCTGGGAGTCATGCTGGCCTGGGAATTCGCCCGGGAATACGGCAAGCCCGCCTATACCCTGAACCCCACCAACGTGGACGAGTACGGGGATCTGGCCCGGCTCACGGGGATCCGGGGCCTGTATCGGGTGTCCCACTCCCACGTGCTGAACCAGAAGGCCGTGGCGGAGGCCCACGCGAAGAAGCTGGGCCGGAAGTATGCGGACTGCAATTTCATCGTCGCCCACATCGACGGGGGCATCACCGTCAGCGCCCACGACCACGGGCGCATGGTGGACGGCAACATGGGGGCCGACGGGGAGGGGGCCTTCACCCCCACCAGGATCGGCAGCGTGCCGGTGCTGCAGCTGCTGGACTACATCGAGGCCCACAGCGTGGAGGAGGTGCGGCTCATGTGCTCCCGGGCCGGAGGCTTCGTCAGCCTCTTCGGCACCGCGGATTCGGACAGGATCCACGCTCTGAAGGAGGCGGGGGATCCCAAAGCCTCCCTGGTGTGGAACACCATGATCTACCAGATCTGCAAGATGATCGGAGAACAGAGCGCCGTGCTGAAGGGCAAGGTGGACGGCATCCTGCTCACCGGCGGCCTCATGCGCTTCGACGATATCCGGGCCGGGATCGAAGACCGGTGCGGCTGGATCGCCCCGGTGAGCGTCTATCCCGGGGAGCTGGAGCAGGAGGCCCTGGCCTGGGGCGCCCTGGCGGCGGTCCGGGGGGAATGCCCGGTGCTGACCTATACCGGCAAGCCCGTGTGGGGCGGATTCCCGTATTTCGAGGAGGACAGGAAATGAGCATGATCGAACGCGTATACGAAAAGGCAAAGAAGGACCCCAAGCGCATCGTCTTCCCCGAGGGGGACGAAAAGCGCACCCTGCTGGCGGCGGAAAAGCTAAACAAAGCGGGGATCTGCCGTCCCATCCTGGTGGGGAACGCGGAGAAGATCCAAGCCGCCGCTGCGGCTGCGGGGGCGGATATCGCGGGGATCGCCATCGTGGACCCGGAGACCGACGGCCGGAGGCCCTTCTATATCGAGAGTCTGTATGAGCTGCGGAAGGCCAAGGGGCTGACCATGGAACAGGCGGACAGGCTGGCCTCCGACCCCATGTACTGGGGCATCCTCATGGTGAAGCTGGGGGACGGGGACGGCCTGGTCTCCGGCGCGGTGCACACCACCGGGGATATGCTCCGGCCCGCCCTGCAGATCATCAAGACAAAGCCCGGCATCCGCATCGTTTCCTCCAGCTTCCTCATGAACTGCCCCAACCCCGCCCTGGGGGAGGAAGGGCTGCTGGTATACGCGGACTGCATCGTGAACCCCTGCCCCACCGCGGAGGAGCTGGCCCAGATCGCCGTCACCACCGCCTCCACCGCCCACGACCTTTGCGGCGTCCCGGAGCCCCGGGTAGCCTTGCTGAGCTTCTCCACCAAGGGGAGCGCGGAGCATGAGCTGGTGACCAAGGTGCGGGAGGCGGTTCGCATCGCCCATGAGCTGGCCCCCGACGTCCTGCTGGACGGGGAACTGCAGCCGGACGCCGCCCTGGTGCCGGAGGTGGGCGCCTCCAAGGCGCCGGGAAGCCCCGTGGCGGGCCGGGCCAACGTGCTCATCTTCCCGGATCTCCAGGCGGGGAACATCGCCTACAAGCTCACCCAGCGCATCGGCGGGGCGGAGGCCTACGCCGTGCTCCAGGGCCTGGCAAAGCCCTGCAACGACCTGTCCCGGGGCTGCTCGGTGCAGGATATCGTGAATACCGCCGCCCTCAC
>CAMZJG010000166.1 GCA_947307505.1 uncultured Clostridia bacterium
CATGCAGTTGTCCTCGTCCATGACGATGGCGCCGCCGGAGCCCATCATGGAGCCCAGCCGGACCATATTGTCAAAGTCGATGGGCTCGTCCATATAGTCCCCGGTCAGGCAGCCGCCGGAGGGTCCGCCGGTCTGGATGGCCTTGAAGGCTTTGTTCCCGGGGATACCGCCGCCGATGTCGTAAATGAGCTCCCGCAGGGTGGTACCCATGGGGATCTCCACCAGGCCCACGTTGTTGATCTTGCCGCCCAGGGCGAAGACCTTGGTGCCGGGGCTCTTCTCCGTGCCGTATTTTCGGAAAGCCTCCAGTCCCTCCCGCAGAATGTAGGGTACGGTGGCCAGGGTCTCCACATTGTTCACGATGGTAGGCTTCTCCCACAGACCTTTTTCCGCGGGGAAGGGCGGCCGGGGAGAAGGCATGCCCCGCTGGCCCATGATGGAGTTCAGCAGGCCGGTCTCCTCGCCGCAAACAAAGGCCCCTGCGCCGGGTCGGACCTCCGCCCGGAAGGAAAAGCCGGTACCCAGGATATTGTCTCCCAGCAGGCCCTCGTCTTCCATCTGCCGGATGGCCGTCTGAATATGCCGCACTGCCACCGGATACTCGGCCCGGATGTACAGATAACCATGGCTCGCGCCGATGGCGTAGCCCGCGATCATCATGCCCTCTAGCACGGCGAAGGGGTTACCTTCCAGGATGCTGCGGTCCATAAATGCACCGGGGTCTCCCTCGTCGCCGTTGCAGACCACGTACTTCTCATCCCCCTTGCTGGCGTAGGCAAACTGCCATTTTCTCCCTGTGGGGAAACCGCCGCCTCCGCGCCCCCGCAGGCCAGAGTCCAGTACGGTCTTGATCGTGGCCTCCCGGCCCATCTCCAGGGCGTTGCGCAGCCCCTGGAAAGCGCCGTGGCCCAGGGCTTCGTTGATATTGCCGGGATCGATGGTGCCGCAGCCGTGGAGAGCGATGCGCCTCTGCTTTTTGTAGAAATTGATGTCGTCCTGGCGTTGGACGTGCTCGCCGGTCTTGGGGTCCACGTAGAGGAGGTGATCAACGACCTTACCCCCTATGAGATCCGTATTCACTATCTCGTCCACGTCCTCCGGTTTCACCAGGCGATACAGGGTGTCCTCGGGGTAGATTTTCACAAAGGGTCCCTGGGAGCACAAGCCGAAGCAGCCCACCTGGTTCACCGTCACCCGGTCAGCGAGGCCCTTCTCCTCCACCCGGAGGCAGAACTTCTCGTAAATCGCCTGGGAATCGGAGCTGAGACAGCCGGTGCTGCCGCAGAGCAGCACATGGCGCTTGCCGCTCATGTCCTGGAACTTGCCGTTCTCCATGGCGTCGGTACAGGCACGGACACGCTCATTCAGTTCTGCAACAGTAGAGATCATGCGCTCTGCGCCTCCTTTGCCCGGTATTCTTCAATGATCTCCGGCACCTTTTCCGGGGACAGCTTGGGATACACCTTCCCGTTCACGCTCACCGCCGGGGCGATGCCGCAGGCGCCGATGCACCGCAGGGCGTCAAGGGTGAACATCCCGTCCGGCGTGGTCTCGCCGGGCTCAATGCCCAGAAGCTCGGAAAACTTGTCGATCACAGCCTGGGCGCCCTTGACGTAGCATGCCGTGCCGAGGCAGCAGCCGATTACGTACTTGCCGTTGGGCACCAGGGAGAAGAAGGAATAAAAGGTAACAACGCCGTAGATCTTTGCAACGGAGATGCCCGTTTCCCGGGATACGATGGTCTGAACCTCCGGCGGAACATAACCATATTCCTTCTGAATGTCGCTGAGGATCATGATCAGCGGCGTGGGTTTATCCCGGTAGCGGTCGCAGATCGCCACGATCCGGCTGACAGCGGCTTCGCTCAAAGCGGCCATAGTCTTTCCTCCATATCTTCAGTATTAATTGATATGATACTATGATGTCCGGGTCATGTACAAGCCCCGTAAGGGGATACATAATTCACAGAGTTTTTCGCAGAGTTTTTCACAGATTTACGCAAAATGCCCACCCGCCGCGCTGTACATCCGGTACTCCCCTTCACTCCATCAGTTTTTCGTTCAGCGCCTCGAAGCCCCGCTCGAAGTCGATCCGGTCCACCACGCAGGAACTCCCGTCCTGCCGCTGCAGGACGACGCAGTTTTCCACGACCTCCTCCACAGCACAGATGGAGTCCTTTTCCAGCATCTCCGCAGGCTCCGTCCGGTCCAACAGGATATTGTACAATGCTTTGACCCATTTGCCCATGATCCATACCTCCCAAGTATATTGAATCGTTCTGATATGTCTGGCGCAAAACGCATGGCCCCGGCAAACGGAGTAAGCCATGCGTTTTTTGCATCGGGCGGCGGCGGAGGGGAGCAGATCATGTCAGGATCATCTCCGCCGACACCCCTTTATGGGAACACCGGGAAGGTCATTTCAGCGAACCTGCCCCATCCCTCTCTTCCATACAGTTCATAAGCAGTTCGGCTAAAGATCCCACATTCTCCGCCCTTACCGCTTTGTCCGCAGGAAGCGTTACGTCCAGTTCCCGCTCCATTGCCTGGAGCAGAAGCGCTTTTTTCACCGTGGCGGAGGTGGCGCCGGCACAACTGCGGGCAGTATCCAGCTGCTCAGCCAACTCCGGAGTCACCCGCATCATCCGCGCCAGGCTGGTTTCCGTCAGATCCCGGATGCGGTCAGTGCGGCATTCGCCCTCCGGCAGCATGTATTTTGCCAGAATATAACCTCGCAGGTGGGCTCGTACGAAACCGAAGTCCGGCGGGCTGTTCGCCCGGATGCACCGTGCCTCCCAAGCCGCCGCCTTCGTATACCTCTGCAGCGTCTCCCGGACCCGCCGCCGATCCGCCGCGCTCAAAGGGAGATCAAAGGCTCGACGCCCAGAACTTCGGCCAGGGCCTTGAGCTGCTCCGTGTAATCCCCGTAGACCAGGGCCACGTGGTTGCCTACCAGGAGCTGCTTCTTATAGCAGTCCATCTGATCCTTCACCCGGAAGATCACCAGGTTATTGCAGTTGTTCGCCTCGTACCCGTCGCCGCAGACCACATCGCCTCTGGCGATGAAAAGCTTACTCCCGTCCGGGCTGAAACGACAGAGGGTGACGACCTGGCCCGCGTCCTGATCGAAGTCATAGCGCAGCACCGCACCGAACTTCTGCTCATGGGCGAAGTGCCGGATGGCGTACTTGCCCTTCTGCTTGGGATTGCGGAAGCAGCGGTTGGCTACGCTGTGCTCCATGACGTACAGATTATGGGGATCGTCGGCTATGAGCTTTGCCTTTACCTCGTCGGAGGGCCAGCGGGCCAGGGACATGAACGCGCCCTCCTTCTCCTCATAGGGCAGAGGCGTGGTGTTGCCCATATAGGGGCTCATGCCGGAGACTGCGATCAGAGCCTGCTGGCTGAGGACGGAGTCTGCGTCATACTCGCAGGAGGATGGTATACCCTGCTCCATCATAAGGGAGTGTGTCAGGCAGAAGGTGAACTTCATCTCGTTGATGCGCCGGGTAGAGCAGATGTCCG
>CAMZJG010000167.1 GCA_947307505.1 uncultured Clostridia bacterium
AAATTCGATCTGCGGCCCCGGCGGCTCTTTTTGTTCTCGCTGTACTGCCGTACGCCGGACATGCGGCTGTCCGAATCCTGCATGAACTGCTTCAGCTTATCCTCAAAGCTGGGGGGCGTACTGCGCCGGTCTCCGGCCCTGGGCGCGGGGGGCGGCGCGCTTCTGCGCCGATCCTGCTGCTGCGGCGGATCCATGGCCTTTTTGATGGAGAGGTTGATGCGGCCGGCCTCGTCGATGCCGATGACCTTGACCTTGACTTCCTGCCCCACCTGCAGATGATCGCTCACCTGGTTGACATAAGTATAGGCGATCTCCGAAATATGAACCAAACCGGATTTGCCCCCCGGAAGGGAGACAAATGCTCCGAATTTCATGATCCCGGTGACCTTGCCCTCCAGGACCGCCCCAATTGTTACATCCATGGAAACCTGGTTCCTCCCTGTATCCGGATCGCTTGCCCACATGGGGAGAGTTCAGCCGCTCAGTCGCTCATGTCGTAGAATACGATCTCTCCGGGCAGGACCAGACCCAGCTTTTCCCGGGCTACCTTTTCGATGGTTTCCGGATCCTGGCAGTGTTCGATCTCGTATTCCAGCGCGGCGTTGCTGACGGACATGGTGCGCACCTCTGCCTGAAGAGCGCGCTGCTGCTCTTCCGCTTCGCCGATGCGGATCTGCGTCCTGGCGTAAGCCACCAGGAGATAGACCAGCAGGCCGATGATCAAAAGCTTGGTCAGAATACCGGATCGCTTTAGCTTCATGCCGCGCCTCCCAAAAACACACGCTCCGGACGGAGCTGAATGTCTGATAGCTTATTGTAAACCAAATGGCCAGATATTGAAAGAGATTTTTGACAAAAAACAGAGTTTTTTTCACGGTTTTTTCCAGAAAGACCAGGGGAGACAGGGCGATGGAGCAGATCCTAAGGAGAAAAGAGGCCAGAAAACCGGCCAGACGGCGTCCCGGCCTTCGGAGAGCCAGAAGATAGAACACCGCGCCGAGCACCAGGATGAGGGGCATGAACAGCCGCAGCCGGCCATTGCCCACGGTAAAGCCCAGAAGAAACAGCACCAGGGCGGCCAGAAGACAGAACAGCAGATCCGGCAGAAGCCGGGACCGGTCCAGCCCCAGCTGCCGGCGCAGAGCTGCCGTCAGGTCATATACCAATCCGAGCAGGGGACCGCAGGCGAGAGAACACAGGGCCTGCAGCCCCTGCCATCCGGGATCCAGGCCCATCAGCCCAGGAGCCTGCCGATCCAGCTCCGGCGGCCCGGGGCGTTCTCCGCATAGTCCAGACTGTCGATGCGGCCTTCCACCACCAGTTCGCCTCCGTCCAGGCTCAGCTTCTCGATCTTCAGTCCGCTGCCCCGAACGGTCAGGGTGCCGCCGTTGGTATCCAGGACCACCGCATCCTCGTCGAAGCTTTCCACGTCCTCCACGCCGCTGACGGTGAGCCTGCGCCGGTCGGTCAGGCTCAGGCTGTGGGATTGAGCGCTCCGGGCGTTCTTTGTGTCCTCATAGGTCATTGCCAAATCCATCACCTCAGGATACCCTATGCGCGCTGCCGAAGATCCATGCGGGAAACCTCCGGCGCGAGGCGCAGTTTCTTTTGCTTTTGCTCTTGACAAGTACTGCGGCATCGTGTACAATTCGTTCTGTAACCAAATTGTTACGCAAACAGAAAATTGTCACCAATTTTACAGGGACATTTCATTTTCTTGACAGGAGTTACCATCTGTTATGCGGCAGCGGGAGAGGACATCGGAAGAAAGGATCACTGCGGACAGCGCCGTCAGCCGGCGTTTTGCCCGGCAGTCTTTCTGTGCGAAGCTGAAGAAGCACCGCCGGGTGCTTGCTTTGGCTGCGGTCCTTGCCGTTGCTCTTTTCTGTGTCAGCCGCGTCCGGTGGACCCTGGCAGTGAGTATGGATGGCAGCCTGATCGGCTATGTGGAGGATCAGGAGCGGCTGGATGCCATCGTGGAGCGGGTGACCCGGGCCGCCAGCGACGCCCTGGGTTATTCCTGGACCGCGCCGACCTTGACCTGCCGTCTCGCCTTCGCCCCTGCCTCTGCGGAGGAGGAAGCCCAGTTGGTCAGCACCCTGTACCAGAGTGTGGAGGGCGCCTGCAGCCTGGAACTGGTCTATGTGGACGGTGAAGCCGTCTGCGCTTTCCCCGGCCAGGCGGAAGCCATGATCGCCCTGGAAGAGATCCGCAATCGGTACCTGACGGAGAATACCGTTTCCGCCGCCTTCCTGCAGGAGGTCACCCTGGCCCAGGGCTATGCCAGTACCGAGCTGCTGACAGATAATCTGGAAAAACTGGCCGCGGCCGTCCAGGTGGAGACCGTGGAGAATTACACCCTTTTTGAAACCTATCCTTTCCTCACTGAGAAAGAACTGGACGAGGAAATGTACGAGGATGAGGAAGAAGTCCTGGTCGAGGGAAGCAACGGGGAACTCCGGGTAGAATGCAGCCAGACCCTGATCAACGGCGCGGTTCAGGAAAAACACGTGATCTCCCAGACCGTGCTCGCTGAGCCGGTGAACCGGGTGGTGCGTCAGGGAACCCGCCCCCACCTCAGCACCGGCACCTATATCTGGCCCTTCTCCGAGCAGACCTGGCTCAGCTCCAAGTTCGGCTATCGGGGCGGCGGCGTCGGCTCCAGCTTCCACAGGGGCATCGACCTGGCGGGGCATTACGGCGACCCGGTCCTGGCGTCGGATGGCGGCGTGGTCATCTTTGCCGGCGAATACAGCGGCTATGGCCTGCTGATCGAGATCCAGCACGATAATGGGGACGTCACCTATTACGCCCATAACAGCAAGAACCTGGTGGCGGAAGGGGACATCGTATATCAGGGGGACATCATTGCCGAGCAGGGCGCGACCGGCGTAGCCACCGGCGTACACGTCCATTTCGAGCTCCATCCCGAGGGAGGGGCGGCGGTAGATCCCATCCCCTATCTCCCGAAAGAGGGCACTCCGCCCTTGCTTTGATCGTTCATTCGCGGCTCCGGCATTCGGCCGGAGCCGTTTGTCTGTACAAGGCCGGTCCACGCCGGCAGAGGGGAGGAACCTATGGAGTTTACCACGGATATCTTTTCCCGGTTCAATGAGAAATGGGCCCTGCTCACCGCGGGTACAGGGGAGGATTTCAACGGCATGACCATCAGCTGGGGCGGATTGGGCACCCTGTGGGGCAAGCCGGTGGCGACGGTATACGTGAAGCCCATCCGGTATACCTGGCAGTACATGGAGAAATACGACTTCTTTACCGTAAGTTTTTTCCCGGAGGAGTACCGGAACGATCTGATGATCATGGGCTCCAAATCCGGGCGGGATGGGGATAAAACGGCATTGACCCGGCTCACCCCCGCGGCGCTGGAGCACGGCGTCGCCTTTGCCCAGGCGGAGACCACCCTGGTCTGCCGGAAAATCTACTGGCAGGACCTGATCCGGGAGAATATGCCCCCGGAGGTGGCGGAGAGGATCTATACCCCGGAGGAACCGCACCGGATGTAC
>CAMZJG010000168.1 GCA_947307505.1 uncultured Clostridia bacterium
CTTTCCACCGCTTACAAGAACAGCAAGGATGAGGATTCCGTCATTGCCCGTTATGTCTCCAAGATCGACGTGAAGGGGGATTCGGTGATCCTCACGGACGTGATGGGGACGGAGACGGAGGTCCCCGGCGCCCTGACCTTCATCGACCTGACCGGCGGCACGGTCATCATCCGGGTAGCCTGATGCTGTACGAGGTCGTGTATAAGATCGAAAACACCTGCAAGGCAAACCAGATGCGGGACGTTTTCTTCGAGGAAGCGGAAATGACGGATCCGGATCAGTGGATCCGGCAGAAGGCGCCCAATGCGGATATCTACGACCGGGAGGATATTCCCGGGGGCATCCGGTATCGGGTGGTCTCCGCCAATCTGCTGACCGTGTATGAGCTGACCCCCGCGGATTGACCGGGGGCCGGCAGTCTGTCCTCCGCCGCCGGCGGAGGACTTTCCGAAAAAAGGGAGGAAGGAACATGACTCAGACCATTGCGCTGGCAGGGAAGGGCGGCGTGGGGAAGACCACCGTATGCGGCCTGCTGATCCAATACCTCTGCGCCAAGAACCAGGGCCCCGTCCTGGCGGTGGACGCGGACGCCAACTCCAACCTCAACGAAGTGCTGGGGGTGGAGGTGGAGCTCACCCTGGGAGACATCCGGGAGGACGTGGCCCGTTCCGATATCGCAGATCCCAGTCCCGTGCCTGTGGGCATGACGAAGCAGGAGTTCGCGGAGATGAAATTCGCGGACGCCCTGGTGGAGGGGGACGATTTCGATATGCTGGTGATGGGCCGTACCCAGGGCCGGGGCTGCTACTGCTATGTCAACGGCATCCTCACCGCCCAGGTGGCGAAGTACGCCGGGAACTACCGCTATGTGGTGGTGGACAACGAGGCGGGCATGGAGCACATCAGCCGGGGCATCCTGCCCAAGGTGGACACGGTCATCCTGGTGAGCGACTGTTCCCGCCGGGGCGTCCAGGCCGCCGCCCGGATCTTTGAGCTGACGAAGTCCCTGGATATCGGGGCGAAGGAGATCAAGCTCATCATCAACCGGGCGCCCGGAGGCGTCGCCTCCGAAGGCGTTCTGGAGGAAGTGCGGAAGGCGGGGATGGATCTGCTTTGCGTGCTGCCCCATGACGACACCATTTATGAATACGACTCCGACGGGATCCCCACGGTGAATCTGCCGGGGGACGACCCTTTCAAGAAGACTCTGTTTGCGGCGCTGGACAAGCTGACGTTCTGAAGGAGGACGACCATGCCCATTGTCACCTTCCGCCATACCGGCGGCGAAGAGATCCGTACCGAGGTCCCGGCGGGCCTGACCCTGCTGGAGGCCGCGAAACAAGCCGGCGTTGCCATCGACGCTCCCTGCGGCGGCAGCGGCACCTGCGGCAAATGCCGGGTCCGGCTCCTGACCGGCGACCCGGAGATGGAAGCCAATCCCCACCTGAGCCGGGAGGATTACGCCGCCGGATGGCGGCTGGCCTGCTGCAGCCGGGTGACGGGGGATACCGCGGTGGAAGTGCCGGAGACCGCCTCCGCCTACCGTACCGGGATCCGTACCGCCGACCTTTCAGACCCGACGGTCCGGGGGGCCTTTGAGGCGGTGCAGCAGGATCTGAAGGCCGCCGGGGTCATGGAAGAGCCCGCCCTGCAGGTGCGGGAGGTCGTTCTGGATCCCCCCAGCCTGGAGGACACCATGCCGGATAACGAGCGTCTGGAGCGGGCACTGGCGGCGGAACTGGGGGCGGAGCGGGTCACCCTTTCCCTCACCGCCCTGAAAAAGCTGGCCGCCCTTCTGCGGGAAAATGATTTCCGTCTGACCTGCGTTCTGCGGAAGCACGGCAGCGCGGTCCAGGTGGCGGATATCCACGCCCCCGGGATCCCCCATCCCGCCTGCGGCCTGGCCATCGATATCGGCACCACCACCGTTTCCGCCGCCCTGGCGGATATGGAGGACGGGACCCTTTTGGCCCGGGCATCCGCGGGCAACGGGCAGATCCGCTTCGGCGCGGACGTGATCAGCCGGATCATCGAATCCACCCGTCCGGGAGGCTCCCAGCGGCTGAAGAAGGCCGTGGTGGAAGAGACCCTGTTCCCCCTGATCGCCGCCATGTGCCGGGATTCCGGCGTTCCCCTGGACCGGATCTACCGGGTGAGCATCGCCGGGAACACCACCATGAACCACCTGCTCCTGGGTCTGTATGCGGATCCGATCCGCATGGAGCCCTTTGTCCCCAGCTTCTTCCGCTGCGAGACCCTGCGGGCGGCGGAGGTCATCCCCGGTCTCAGCCCCGCTGCGGAGCTGGTGATCGCTCCCAACGTGGGGAGCTATGTGGGAGGAGACATCACCGCCGGCGTTCTGGCCAGCTCCCTGTGGGAATCCGATGAGCTGAGCCTTTTCATCGACCTGGGCACCAACGGAGAGCTGGTGCTGGGCAACGGGGAATACATGCTCTGCTGCGCCTGCTCCGCCGGTCCCGCTTTCGAAGGCGGGGATATCTCCTGCGGCATGCGGGCGACGGACGGGGCCATCGAGGCGGTGAAGATCGACAAGGCCACCATGGAGCCGACCCTGGACGTGATCGGCGATCCGGGGCAGAAGCCCCGGGGCCTCTGCGGCAGCGGCATCATCGACACCGTGGCGGAGCTCTTCCGGGCGGGGATCATCGACGCCCGGGGCAAATTCGCCCGGAACGGGGACCGGGTTCTGCGGGATGAGGACGGCATGGGCCGCTATGTGCTGGCCTGGGCGGCGGACGCCGCGGACGGCCGGGACGTGACCATCAACGAGGTGGATCTGGATAACTTCATCCGGGCCAAGGGGGCCATTTTCTCCGCCGCCCATCTGCTGATGGAGCAGGTGGGGGTCAGCCCGGAGGATATCAGCCGCTTCTGGATCGCCGGGGGCATCGGCGGCGGCATCGACTTCCACAATGCCATCACCATCGGCATGTTCCCGGATCTCCCCCACGAGCTCTTCCGTTATATCGGCAATTCCTCCCTCTCCGGGGCCTATGCCGTTCTTTTGAGCAGCAGTGCCTGGGCCAAGACGGAGGAACTGGGCCGATGCATGATGTACGTGGAGCTTTCCAATGAGCCCAGGTACATGGACGAATTCGTATCCGCCTGCTTCCTGCCCCATACGGACCATTCCCTCTTCCCCTCTGTGGAAAAGGAACTGAGCTGAGATGGAAAAGAAAACGCCCTATAACCCCAACAACAAGACCGAGCTCCCCCTGAACCATTACCTGGAGCGGTTCCGGGCGGGGGAGCCGGGGGAGATGGCCGCCCGCACCGGCGCCGCCTGGGACGGGGAGAAATTCACCCTGCGGATCTGCGGGGAGGATAAGACCGTCACCTGGCCGGGTTTTGCCGATCCGGGCTGGACGGATACCCAGCGCATCCTTTTCCTCCGGTATCTGCTGGAGGGGGTGAAGGCGCCCCGGTCCAACGCCTACCTCACCTATCGGGAGATGCCCTGGGGGGAGGTATACGATACGAATTTCAAGGG
>CAMZJG010000169.1 GCA_947307505.1 uncultured Clostridia bacterium
ATGGCGTCGATCTCCACTTCCTTGCCCTGGATGTATTTGTCCACCAGCACCGGCTGATCCGTGTTGATCTCCACGGCGGTCTTCAGGTAGCGGCGCAGCTGGGCCTCGTTTGCCACGATCTGCATGGCCCGGCCTCCCAGCACGAAGCTGGGGCGCACCAGCACAGGGTAGCCGATCTCCTCCGCGGCCTGCACCCCGGCCTCCAGATCCGTCACCGCCCGTCCGGGGGGCTGGGGGATGCCCAGCTCCACCAGGAGCTTCTCGAAGCTGTCCCGGTTTTCCGCCCGCTCGATGGCGGCGCAGTCCGTACCCACGATATTCACCCCCAGGTCGTCCAGGGGCTGGGCCAGGTTGATGGCGGTCTGACCGCCCAGGGAGGCGATGACCCCTTCGGGCTGCTCGAAATCCAGGATGGTCATCACATCCTCCGGAGTCAGGGGCTCGAAATAGAGCTTGTCCGCGGTGGTGTAGTCCGTGGAGACGGTCTCCGGATTGTTGTTGATGATGATGGCCTCGTACCCTGCCCGGCGGATGGTCTGCACCGCGTGGACGGTGGAGTAGTCGAATTCCACCCCCTGACCGATGCGGATGGGACCGGCGCCCAGCACCAGGATCTTCCGCTTGTCCGTGAGCCGGGACTGGTTCACGCAGTCCTTGTCCAGCAGGTTCATGTAGGTGGAGTAGAGGTAAGCGATGTATTTTCCCGTATGGAGGGTGTCCACCATGCGGAAAACGGGGACGATGCCCTCCCGGAGGCGCTGGGCCCGGATCTCCGTCCAGTCCTTCCCCCAGAGGCGGCCGATATACTGGTCCGCGAAGCCCATGGTCTTGGCGGCCAGCAGAGCCTTCCCGTCGCCGGGCTTCGATCTCAGCAGGTTTTCCATCTCCACGATGCTCTTCAGGCATTCCAGGAAGAGGGAGGTGATCATGGTGCGCCGGTGCAGTTCCTCTACGGACGCACCCCGGCGCAGCAGCTCCATCACGGCGTAGAGAGTGTCGTCCCGGAAGTCCGCCAGATAGGCCCGCAGGTCGTCGTCGGGCATGGCGTCGAATTTTGCCAGGTGCAGATGGCAGACCCCGGTCTCCAGGGAGCGGACGGATTTCAGGAAGCATTCCGCCAGGGTGGAGCCGATGCCCATGACCTCCCCGGTGGCCTTCATCTGGGTGCCCAGGGTGTTGGGGGCGGAGGTAAACTTATCGAAGGGGAAACGGGGGAACTTGGCCACGATGTAGTCCAGGCTGGGGGGGATGGCGGCATTGCCCCCGGCTACGGGGATCTCCGCCAGGGTCATGCCCAGCGCCACCTTGGCGGTGACCCGGGCGATGGGGTAGCCGCTGGCCTTGGAGGCCAGGGCGGAGGAGCGGGAGACCCGGGGGTTGACTTCGATGAGGTAGTATTCCTCCGTCTCCGGATGCTGGGCGAACTGCACATTGCAGCCGCCCTGGATCCGCAGGGCCCGGATGAGCTTGACGGCGCTCTCCTCCAGCCGTTTCAGCTGCTTTTCCTCCAGGCTCAGGATGGGGGCCACCACCACGCTGTCCCCGGTGTGCACCCCCACGGGGTCCACGTTCTCCATGCCGCAGACGGTGATGATATGATCTTCTCCGTCCCGCATCATCTCAAATTCGATCTCTTTATAGCCCCGGACGCTCTTTTCGATGAGCACCTGATGGACGGGGCTCAGACGGAAGGCGTTGACGCCTACCTCCTCCAGCTCGGCGGGATCGTTGGCGAAGCCGCCTCCGGTGCCGCCCAGGGTGAAGGCGGGGCGGAGCACCACCGGGTAGCCGATCCTCTCCGCGGCGGCCCGGGCCTCCTCCAGAGAGTAGGTGATCTCGCTGGGGATGGTGGGTTCTCCGATGGAGGCGCAGAGCTCCTTGAACTTCTCCCGGTCCTCCGCCATTTCGATGCTGGCGGAATCCGTGCCCAGCAGCTCCACCCGGCATTCCCGCAGGATGCCCTTCTTTTCCAGCTGCACCGCCAGGTTCAGGCCCGTCTGGCCGCCGATGCCGGGGATGATAGCGCCCGGCCGCTCATACCGGAGGATCTTGGCGATATACTCCAGGGTCAGGGGCTCCATATAGACTTTGTCCGCGATGCTGGTGTCCGTCATGATGGTGGCGGGATTGGAGTTCACCAGGATGACCTCGTATCCCTCTTCCTTCAGGGCCAGACAGGCCTGGGTCCCCGCATAGTCGAACTCCGCCGCCTGCCCGATGACGATGGGGCCGGAGCCGATGATCATGATCTTCTTCAAATCTGTTCTCTTTGCCATTTCATATCCTCCCCGGGAGCGTTATCTCCGCTCCTCTTGATAAACGATCTTTCCCTCCATCACGGTGAGCGCACAGGCTCCGTGGAGACGCATTCCCCCGAAGGGGGTGGCCCGGCCTTTGGAGACGAAGTCCTCCGGGTCCAGCTTGAATTCCGTCCCGCCGCGGAACACGGCAAAGTCCTCCCCGGCCTCCAGGCCGAAGCGGCGGCGGGGGGCGAAGGCCATCCGTTCCGCCAGGGTCTCCAGGGGCATGATCCCCGTCCGGATCAGGGCGGTGTACAGCACCGGAAAGGCGGGCTCCAGGCCGACCACCCCCATGAGGCTCCTGAGAAGTCCTCCGGCTTTCTCCGCCGGGGTGTGGGGGGCGTGGTCCGTGGCCAGCATATCCACGGTGCCGTCCAGGAAGCCCTCCAGCACTGCGTCCCGGTCGTCCCGGTCCCCCAAAGGCGGATTCATCTTGAATCGGCCCTCGTCCCGCAGGTCCTCCAGACAGAGGAGCAGGTAATGGGGGGCGGTCTCGCAGCTCACATTCAGCCCGGCCTTTTTCGCCTGGCGCATGAGGCCGATGCTCTCCTTTGTGGAGAGATGGCAGGCGTGGTAGGCGCAGCCGGTCTCCTCCGCCAGGCGCAGGTCCCGCTCCAGCTGCCGGTATTCGCTCTCCGGCGGGATGCCGGGGATGCCCAGCTGCCGGGCCAGGTCGCTTTCCCGGATATGGCCTCCCGCCCGAAGGGCGTCGTCCTCGCAATGGGCGCAGATCAGCTTGCCCAGGGCGTTGGCCCGCTGCATGGCCTCCCGCATGAGGCCCTCGTCCTGTACGCCGTGTCCGTCGTCGGAAAAGGCGCAGACCAGGGGGGCCATCCCCTCCAGATCCGCCAGCTCTTTGCCCTGTTCCCCTTTGGTGATGGCCCCGTAGGGCAGCGTCCGCACCCGTGCGTCCCGGCGGATCCGCTCCAGCTGGGGCTCCAGGGTCTCGGGGGAATCCGGCACCGGGTCCAGGTTGGGCATGGCGCAGACCGTGGTGAAGCCGCCCCGGGCGGCGGCCAGAGTGCCGGTGCGGATGGTCTCTTTCCGGGAAAAACCCGGCTCCCGCAGATGTACGTGTACATCGCAGAGGCCGGGCATCAAAACGTATTCAGGACCCAGCAGGGCGTCAAGCCCGCGCCGGGTCAGCCATTCGGCGGCGTTCCGCCGGATCTGTTCCAGATTCTCGCG
>CAMZJG010000170.1 GCA_947307505.1 uncultured Clostridia bacterium
CGGAGGTGGACGAATTCGAAAAGGCCGGGCTGAAGAAGGCCAAATGCGAGCTGGTGAAGCCCTGCCGGGTGGCAGATTCCCCCATCAACCTGGAGTGCAGATATGTCCAGACCATCGTCCTGCCCGGGGACAGCAAATCCGGCACCGTGGATATCATCATCGGCAAGGTGGTGGGAGTCCATATCGCGGACGACGTGATCCTGCCGGACGGGAAGATCGATATGGAGAAGATCCGCCCCCTGGCCCGCATGGGCTATTCGGACTACACCTCCGTGGAGCATGTCTTCGAGCTGGAGCCCGACCTTCAGGCCGGAGGCACCTCCGAAATGGCCCGGTACGGTCTGGAGGGCGCCACGGGCATGGTGCCGTAAAACGGGATCAGCCGCGCCTTCCGGGCGTGGGAAGAAACGGATACTCCTTCCTGCGGCGTCAGCAGAAAAACCTGCCGCGCAGCGAATATCACGGAGCCGATCGGGCCGCTGCAGATCGTTTGTTTGCGGCGGTCCGCGTTTTTCCGGAACCTTCCCGCCCGATATGCGTCATACAGGTATTCGGGAACCGTTTTCCAATGGGAAAGGAGTCTTCAATATGAGAAAAACAGTATGTCTCCTGCTGGCCCTGGTCCTGTGCCTGGGTCTGGCCTTGCCTGCCGCCGCAGCCGCGGAACCGGCGGACGAGCAGATGAAGACCGTGATCCTCCAGGTGAAGAAGACCCTGGGGATCTCCGACGATTATACGGAGTTCAACGGGGACAGCTACGTCTGGGGCGAGCAGACCTGGTGGCAGCTCAGCTGGTGGAAGGAAGAGGAGAGCCTCACGGTCACCTGCGACGATCAGGGCAAGGTCTTCTCCTATGAGCGCTGGTTCAGCGACGAGGAGTACCGTTATTCCGATAAGCTCCATTTCCCGGATTATACCTGGGATGACGCCGCCAAAGCGGCCCGGAGCTTCCTGCCCAAAGTGCTGGATGAGAATGAGGCCGTGGAGCTGACGCAGCGGCAGGATAGTCTGCGGCCTTCCTCCCGGTATTCCGTCAGCGGCATCCTCACCCTGAACGGGGTGGATACAGAGGTCTCCGTGAGCCTTACCTTCCGCACCGCCGACGGGATGCTGCTCTCCTTCCGCCGCAGCGATGCGGAGACCTTCATCGTGGGAGGCGTGCCCTCCGCCGTTCCGGCGGTCAGCGCCGGTGAAGCCCTGCCGAAATTCCGGGAAGCCCTGACCACGGAGCTGAACTGGGCGTATACGGATTACGAAAAGCACGAGGCCCGGCTGATGTATGAGATCTCCCTCCGGTGGGGCGCCTATGTGGATGCCCAGACAGGAGAGCTCCTGTATCGGCAGGAGGGGTTCCGGGGCTATGAAGGCGGAAAGAACGCCGCCGCTGCCGAGCCGGAGGCGGCGGCTGATGAGGATATGGGCCTCACGCCCCAGGAGCTGGCCGGAGCGGAGAAATTCAAGGACGTGCTGGACGGGGAAGCCCTGAAGGCCGCCGTCATGAAGGAGCCCGCCTTCGGGATCACGGAGGACTACGCGCTGAGCACCGTCACCTACACGGCGTCTCAGCCCAGCGCGGACCCCGCCTCCCTGGGAGAGGGTGAGACGCCGGACGATACGGTGACCGCCGTCTTCCGCCTGAGCAAGGTCCTGGAGGGGCCGGAGTTCGGCCTCACCCAAGAGAGATACGACGAACTGCTGGAAGAGGGCTATATCCCCACGGTATGGAAGTACTTCACCGCCGACGCCCGTACCGGAGAGGTGCAGAGACTGTATACCGGCTACAACGGCTTCGGCTGGAAGGAGGAACAGGATACGACCCCCGCGGACCTTCCTGCCGCGGCCCGGGAGTTCCTGGAGCGGAAGTACCCCGACTGGATGTCCCTCTGCGAGCTGAAGGATACCTCCCGTTCCGACTGGAGCGTGGCGGTGGATTCTTACTCCTATATCCGCATGGAGGCAGGGTATCCCTGCCCCATGAACGGGATCTTCCTGAGCGTCAACGCCGCCACGGGCTTTGTGGATTCCTTCAGCGCCGACTGGGATGAGGAGCTGACCTTCGGCCCCTCCGGCCCGGTGGTGGGGGAGACGGCGGCGCAGGACGCCTTCCTGGACTGCTATACCGCCCATCTGACCTACGTGCTCCTGCGGGAGGATCCCGAGGACTGGCAGAGCGCCTGCCGCCGGGTCCTGGTCTACCTGCCCGACAGCGGCGACGACTGGGTCAGCCGGGTGGACGCGATCACAGGCGAGCCGGACCGGCAGATCCGGAGAGAGGAGCTGACGGTTTCCTATGAGGATCTGGTCGGCAGCTACGCCCGGAAGGAGATCGAAAAGCTGGCCGCCTACGGCGTGGGCTTCGCGGGGGTGACGGAGTTCCGACCCAAAGCCGCCGTCACGGAGCTGGATATGATCCTCTTCATGCTCTCCGCCGCCGGCAGGCAGCTGAATTATCCCGACTATGAAAACGCGGACGAAGAGACCCTGAAGCCCATCTACCGGGAGGCCGTGTCCCGGGGCTTCATCGGCTCGACGGAGCAGAACCCCGGGCGAACGGTGACCCGCAGCGAGCTCTGCCGCTGCTTCGTGGGGCTCAGCGGCCTCACGGAGGCCGCCGAGATGCGGGGCATTTTCCTCTGCGGCTTCACGGATGACGAAGCCATCCCCGCCGCCGACGTAGGCTACGTGGCCATCGCCAAGGGCCTGGGGGTGGTGCAGGGAGACGGGAACGGCGCCTTCCGCCCCGGGGACGGGGCCACCCGCCAGGAGCTGGCCCTCATGCTGTACCGGTATCTGTCCCGGTAAAGACCGCCGGGCGGCAGCGGACCACGATCCCATCGGATCATACAAAAAACAGCGGACGCCCGAAAAGGCGTCCGCTGAACCGTTTGAAACGGCTTATTTCCATTTGAAGGTGGCCAGGCCGTAGATGTACAGGCCCACCACGCAGATGGGGACGAAATACTTGAAGATGGGCTTCATCCAGGACTTCACCTTCCAGCCCTTGCCCGCGTTGGCCTCCTCGATGAATCGATCCCAGCCCCAGCCGAACTTGAAGCAGCAGAACAGGGAGAAGATCAGAGCGCCGATGGGCAGCAGGTTGGTGCTGACGATGAAATCCCAGAAGTCCAGCCAGGCGGAGCCTTCCGCGAAGGGCTGGAAATGGAAGACGCTGTAGCCCAGGGCGGTGGTGCTGGCCAGGATCAGGATGCCGATGCCGCAGATCAGGCAGCCCTTGGGACGGCTCCAGCCGGTTTTCTCCCGGATCATGGCGAGGATGTTCTCGAACACCGCCAGCTCCGTGGAGAGGGCGGCGAAGACCATGAAGAGGAAGAACAGGGTGCCCCAGACCCGACCGCCGGGCATGTTGTTGAACACGGTGGCCATCGTGTCGAACAGCAGGCTGGGCCCGGCGTTCACTTCAATGTTGTAGGTGAAGCAGGCGGGGAACATGATGAAGCCCGCGATGACCGCCACCAGGGTATCCAG
>CAMZJG010000171.1 GCA_947307505.1 uncultured Clostridia bacterium
TCCCGGTATATGGACGGCATGGCGGTGAACCTGAAGATCCATCCCACCGCCCTGAATTCCGACGACGGCATCACCAAGCTCCAGGATATGACCAAGACCTACTTCGAGGAAGGCGGCATGGAGGTCCAGTACAACGTGGTGGACGCCGCCACCCTCCGGGCTGCCCAGCAGCATCCCGATGAGTACCATAACCTGGTGGTGCGCATCGCCGGGTATTCCGCTTACTTCGTGGATATGACCGAGGCCATGCAGAACGACGTCATCTCCCGGGCGGAGCACTCCTTCTAAACCATAGATTCAACCTTACGGCAGCGTCCCCCGCCGCGAGGCGGGGGACGCGTTTTTTCATATGGGCGGCATGGCCGATATGAACACAGAGAGGAGAGAATACCATGCTTTACCTGAAAGAAGTCAACCGGGAGGACGCGGAGGCGGAGTGGCGTTTTCTCCGGGATATGCCCGCCGAGGAGAACGGGGTGGAGAACAAGTGGCACGGCTGCGATCGGGAGACCTTCCTGTCCGTCGCCCTGCCCAAGCTCCTGTACTATGCCAGGGGGGAAAACCTGGCGGAGGGCCATGTGCCGGATACCGCCTTTTTCCTCTGGCACGACGGGGAGATCGTGGGCCTGTTCAAATTCCGCCATTATCTCAACGGCGCCCTCCGGGAAGGGGCGGGCCATATCGGCTACTTCGTCAGAAAGGACTGCCGGGGCCGGGGCTTCGGTACCGAAGGTCTGCGCCTGACCCTGGAGAAGGGGAGAGCCATCATCCCCGAGGAGGAGTTTTACCTCCGCCTGTACAAGTACAATACTCCCTCCCTTCGGGTGATGCAGAAAAACGGCGGGCGGATCGTGGGGGAGGACGAGGAGCATTTCTTCGTCCGGATCCCGAAATAAACCTGCCGGAATAACAATCGGGCCGCTCCCGCGGGAGCGGCCCGAACCAGACTATAGACAAAGTTCCTGATAGCCTCGCAGAGTTCGCGGCCGGAAGCCGCGAATAGAATTGGATTGATTTTCGGGCAGAATTCATTTCTGCCCGAAAATACTGCTATCACCGCAGCGTCCTCGGGCTCGAAATGGTTCGCAGCTCCGCACTGCTTCGCTGCTCCGGGATTCCGAGCCCTCGTCCTTTTTCAAACCGAAGCGTCCGCTTCGGTTTGAGAAGGAGAAATGACCGAACACCAGCGAGTTTTCCCGGCTTTTACGCAAACCGGGGAAACGAAGCCTGTGAGGTCCATTCCGACGCAGGCGCGCAGCGGTGATGCAATCCTTCTCAAATCGGAGCCCGGCGCAGCGGGTCCGATTTGAAGCGAAGCTTTATTTCTGCTCGTTGAGCACGCGCAGGGCGGGAGCCTGGACTCCTTCCCGGCCAAAGGCGCGGACGATGGCGCCGGTGACGTCGAAATACACGTCCCAGTAATCCGCGGGATCGCACCAGGCCCGGACGGTGAACTCCATGGCCTCGTTGGTGCCGCCGCTCACCCGGGCGAAGGGTTCCGGATCCTGCAGGGCCTTGGGCACGGTGGCGATGGCCTCCAGGCACAGGGATTCGATCTTCTCCACGCTCTCGCTCTTGGCGCAGGTGAAGGTCAGGTCTACCCGGCGCAGGGGCTCGGCGGTGAGGTTGGTCACGTTGGCGTTCATCAGGGAGCCGTTGGGGATCGTGACCCGCTTGTTGTCCAGCGTGGTGAGCACCGTATAGAACATGGTGATCTTGGTGACGTTGCCGGCGGCTCCGGCGGTTTCCACATAGTCGCCCACCTTAAAGGGCTTGAAGATCATGAGCATGATGCCGCCCGCCAGGTTGGACAGGGAGCCCTGGAGCGCCATGCCGATAGCCAGGCCTGCGGAGGCCAGCACGGTGATGATGGAGGCCGCGGGCACGCCCAGGATGCTGATGATGGCGACCACCAGAAGGGCGAAGAGAACGATGCGGATGAAGCTCACCAGGAAGGTATGCAGGGAGGGGTCGAGCTTCTCCATCATCTTCGTCTTATCCAGCCACTTGACGAACTTCTTGATGATGAACCGGCCCACCAGGAAGACCACCAGCGCCAGCAGAATATGGGAGATGACTGTGGTGACGACTGACAGGATGTTTTCCATAGAACACTACCGCCTTTCCTAAAATATTATACTTGGATTTTAACACAGGCAGTACGGATATGTCCATGCCTCCCGCGAGTTTTTATTCCTTGGCGATGATGAGAGAGAAGTATCCGGCGTCGTCCGGGATCTCCTCCGCATTCCGGCAGACTTTTTCGGAATCCATGCCGCAGTTGAGCACTGCCTGGACCTTCCTGCCGCTGGCTTTCAGCATCTCCTTCACTTCCCGCATATGGCTGGCGGATTTCATCAGCACGTAGGTGCCCTCCAGATCCAGCCTGTCCCCGGTCTTGTGGGCGGCGGGGAGGACGTGGATGGGCTCGTCCCACTCCGCCAGGGGAAGGTTCAGCCGGGCGGCGGCGGCGCAGAAGGAGGTGACGCCGCTCACCAGCTCCACGGGATACCCCTCCGCCTCCAGGATGTGCTGCAGATAGCTGAAGGTGCAGTATACCGTGGGGTCTCCCAGGGTGAGGAACACCACGTTTTCCCCCGTGTCCGCCAGGGCCATGAGCTGCCGGGCCCCCTTTTCGTGGGCCTCCCGGAGCTTCGCCTTGTCCCGCACCATGGGCATGTGCACCGGCACCAGTTCTTTTTCCGCCAGCTCCGGCGCCGCCTGCACCGCGATGCGGTAGGCCAGAGATTCCCTGGGCTCCTCCGAGGGGAGGGCGATATACCGGTTTTCCCGGATGAGACGGACGGCCTTGAGGGTCATGAGCTCCGGATCTCCGGGTCCCACGCCCACGCCATAGATGGTTCCACGCATGATGTTTCCTCCTGCAGATATCAGAATCCCTGTCATTATACCAAAAGAGGGGCGGTTTGCAATCCTTCTCCCCGGTCAGGCACGGAGGCGAAGAGCGTTGCCAAGGGGCGGGGAAGGGGTGTATACTGGGAAAAAACGAAGGGAGCCTGCCCCATGAAATATCCGAATCTGTTCCGCCCCATCCGTCTGGGAAATACCCTCTTCCGGAACCGCATCTTCGCCTCTCCCCAGGGCTTCTACAACATCGGCCCGGACTGTCTTCCCAACCCGGAGGCCGCCGCCTATTATGAGCGGAAGGCCATCGGCGGCTTCGCTTCCGTCTGCGTGGGGGACTGCATCGTGGACCGGGAGCGGGGCTGCCATTACAGCTTCCTGTTCAATATCGAGGACCCCCATTCTCTCCCGGGCTTTTCCGCCCTGGCCTGCGGGGTGGCCCGGCATGGCTGCATCGCCTCCTGCGAGCTGAGCCACGCGGGGATGTTCGCCCACGCCAGTCAGGACGCGGGCTTTCCCCTCTACGGCCCCGTGGAGATGGAGAACAAATACGGCCATGTGACCCAGATGAACGAGGAGGATATCCAGCGCACCCTGGAGCACTATGCCCGCT
>CAMZJG010000172.1 GCA_947307505.1 uncultured Clostridia bacterium
GCCCGCTGCAGCAGCACCGCCAGCGCGCCCCGGGTCAGAGGATCCTTCGGGCGCAGCTCGCCGCTGTCGGTCCCGATGAACAGACCGGCGCGCACGGCCCAGCCCATGGCGTCGTAAGCCCAGGAGGAGATTTCCATGCTGTCGGCATAGCCGGCCAGGCCCATGGCCCCGCCCTGGTCATCCTTTACCAGAACGCGGAAGAGCATCACGGCCAGCTGCTCCCGGGTCAGGATCCCCTCCGGGATGAAATCGTCGTTGCCGTTCCCCTGGATGACTCCCTGTTCCCTGGCCCACAGCACCGCCTTCTCATAGGAAGCGCCGGCCGGCACATCCGTGAAGCCCTGGATCCCCGCTCCGGGTTCCGGCCTGCCGGCGGAGCGCCAGAGGGCTTCCACCGTCTGGGCCCGGGTCGCCGTTTCCTCCGGGCGGAAATCCCCGTCCGCCAGGGGATCCATCAGCCCCTTCTCCAGGCACCAGGCCACCCCCTCGTCGTACCAGGCGGAGGAAGGGGCGGGGGTGGGATCGGGAGCGGGAGCGGAGGGGAACAGGGGGCTTTCCGCCCCCTCCGGGAGATACGTCCAGGGGATGCTGATATGGTTGACCGCTTCCAGCCAGGTCAGACCGCTGCCCCGTTTGATATCCAGATCGTTGATCTGCACCGTGCGGGACCGCTGACGGCCGCCGGTATAGGGGCTCATCATGCTGCTGACCGTGCTCATGCAGAAGTAGCTTCCGTTCACCTTGCCCAGGTACATCATCTGGTGGCCGGGGAAGTCCAGCAGAGTACCGAAGGGCAGCCTGTCCAGCAGGGCCTCCTTTTCCTCCAGGGGCATGTCCGTCACGTCCGCCTTGGGCATGGAGAGAGGCCACTGCCAGTTGCCGTTCCGGGGCAGATCCAGGCCGAAGCAGGCATAGATGTTCCGGTTGAGGCTGGTGCAGTCCTCGTTGTTGAGGGTGGCTCCCCAGCCGTAGGCGTCCCCCAGGGAAGCCAGGGCGACTCGGGTCAGGTTCTCGCCGGTGAGGGGAAGATAGTCCTCGCTGAGCTTTTCCCGGGCGTTGAGGAGGGCGGGGGTCTTGCCGTAGCTGCCGTCCTCGTTGCGCACCGGGAGATACACGGCGTAATTATGTACGGGAAGACGGTTGATGACCAGGGCGTCCGGGTCGTCGATCTCCATGCGCTCCAGCACCGTGCCCATGGTGATCAGCCGCCCGGCGGTCTCCGGGGCGCTCCGGGAATAGTCCGTATAGAGCTTGTCCCCCCAGAACACCAGGCGCTTTTCCGCAGGGATGTTCCAGGCGGAGAGCCATTCCTCCCGGCTGGAGCAGAAGGCGATGTCCTCTTTCCGCACCCAGCCGGAGCAGCAGGATGTGTACACCTGACAGTACTTCCCGTCCGCGGAATTGGTGAAGGCGGCCACAGGCTCGTTCACCCGGATGCCCACCAGGCCCTGATAGTCGAAATCCGGGTCGGAGGGATCGTCCAGGATCTGCCCGTCATAGGGGAAGACCATGAGCAGGGTCCGGTTCACCGCCACCCCCAGGCGGACCGGCATATTCTCCGCCGCGTTGGGGTCGGCGCAGTTGGCGATGATCGCCTCAAAGGCCTCCTGGGTGAAGGGCTTGCCGTTCTCGTCGTAGGTCCAGCCGAGAAAGTATTCCGCGTCCGCCCGGGCGCCTTTTGCCAGGGATTCGCACCAGGCCGTGCCGTCGAAGGAGGAAGAAAGGCTCAGGAGATCGTGCATGTTCGTTCCCTCGGTGGTCAGGGCCGCGGCGTTGATCCGGGTGATCTCCTCCGGGGTGCTCAGGAGCGCCTCCGGGTCGGCCATCCGGTCTGTCCAGAACTCGGGGTACGTCATCTCCTCCGTCACGCCGGGGAGGTAAGCCACCGCGGCGGAGACGGGCAGGGCAGCGGAGAGCAGGGCAGCGGCGATGCACAGGGTCAGGAAAAGGGCGAAAAACCTTCGTTTCATGATAGATCCTCGATTCAGCAGTATGTTTGCGGCGGATTGCGCTTATCCCAGATACACCCGGGGGACCCGGGGGGAGACGGCGCAGCAGAGCTCATAGGTGATGGTCCCCGCCAGGGCGGCGGTCTCTTCGATGGGGCGGCCGTCCCCGAATATGGTGACCTCGTCCCCCACCCGGACATCCGGCAGGTCCGTGATATCCACCATGCACAGGTCCATGCAGATGCGCCCCAGCTGGGGAGCCAGGCTGCCCCGGATCAGCACCCGGAGCTTGTTGGAAAGGGACCGGTGGAGCCCGTCGGCATAGCCGATGGGGAGCACCGCCAGACGGGTGGGACGGGAGAGGGTGAAGGTGCGGCCGTAGCCCACCGTGTCCCCCGCGGCATGCTCCGTGATGGCCGCCACCCGGGTCTTCAGGTTCATGGCGGGGAGCAGGGGGATGCCTCCCGTATCCTCCCCGGGATACATGCCGTACAGGGCGAGGCCGGGGCGTACCAGCTCGTGGGCCAGGTCCCGCCGGGTGAGCATCGCCCCGGAATTGACGCAGTGGTGCAGGCGGAAGGCCTTGCCGGACGCCGCCTCCGCCGCGGCATAGCAGCCGGTGAAGCGCCGGTGCTGTTCCTCGGTGAATTCCTCCCCGCCCCGTTCGTCGGACACGGCGAAATGGGTGAAGGTCCCCTCGCAGTCCAGATTGGGCAGGGCCATGGCCGCGGCCAGATCCTCCGGCCGGGACCAGGGGAAGCCGGTGCGGCTCATCCCCGTGTCGATCTTCAGATGGACCTTCAGAGGGCGGGTCAGGGCCGCGGAATAAGCCCGGGCCTCCTCCAGGCTTCCCAGGGCCTGGGTCAGATCCAGGGAGGCAAGGACATCTCCCCACCGGGCCGGAGTGGGGCCCAGGAGCAGGATGGGGGCGGTGATCCCCGCCGCCCGGAGCTTGGCTCCCTCGTCCAGGCAGGCTACCGCCATGTAGGCGCAGCCCAGCTCCTCCAGCCGCCGGGCCACCTCCACGTCCCCGTGGCCGTAGGAATCCGCCTTCACCACCCCCAGGCACCGGGCTCCGGCGGGAAGGACGGCCTCCATGGTCTTGAAATTGTGACCGATCCGGTCCAGGCGGACCTCCGCCCAGGTGCGGCGGGTGGGATCGGCGGCGATCAGGTCCCGGGCTTCCTGCCCCGGCAGGAGTTCCAGGGGGATCTCCGCCGCCAGGGCCCGGTTGGTATACCGGCGATCCTCCGTCACCTCCCGGACGACCTGCACCCAGTCCGGCAGGCCGGGGGCGGCCTCCGCCCCGGGGAGCTCGATCTCCAGGAAAGCCCGGTCCGACCAGAAGGGGAAGCAGTCCACCTCCAGGGTGAGACCTTTCCAGGGGATGCACCACCGGGTCTTTTCGATCACACGGAGGGCGGGGTCCGCCCGGTCCAGGAGGGTCCGGTATGCACGGGGGGAAACGGTCTCCTCCCGCTCCTCCCGGGTCAGGTCCGTGATGCGGCGCTTCACCGTATGGGTGTA
>CAMZJG010000173.1 GCA_947307505.1 uncultured Clostridia bacterium
TGGGTAAAGACGTGATCGTAGCCTGCGACTTCCCCGGCAGAGGGGAACTGGAGACCTTTCTGGACCGGCTGGGGGCGGAGAAGCCCTATGTGAAGATCGGCATGGAGCTGTTCTACGCCGAGGGGCCGGAGATCGTGCGCCTGCTGAAAAGCCGGGGCTGCCGGGTCTTTCTGGATCTGAAGCTCCACGATATCCCCAATACGGTGAAGCGGGCCATGGCCGTGCTGGCGGACCTGGGGGCGGACATGGTGAACGTCCACGCCGCCGGGACCCGGGCCATGATGGAGGCAGCCCTGGAGGGGCTCTCCTCAGGGAGCGGTCCCCGTCCCCTGCTCCTGGCGGTGACCCAGCTTACCAGCACGGATCAATCCGCCCTGGAAACCGAACTGCTGATCCGGGAGCCCATGGAACGGGTGGTGGAAAGCTACGCGAAGAACGCCCGGGCCGCCGGGCTGGACGGGGTGGTTTGCTCTCCCCTGGAGGCTGCCGCCGTCCACGCCGCCTGCGGTGAAGGCTTCCTCACCGTCACCCCCGGGGTCCGCTTCCCGGAGGGAGACGCGGGAGATCAGAAGCGGGTCATGAGTCCGCTGAAAGCCCGGGAAGCCGGGTCCGACTACATCGTGGTGGGCCGGCCCATCACCGCCGCCCCGGATCCGGCGGCGGCCTACGCCCGCTGCATCCGGGAATTCGTGGGATAAGGAGGAGCATCATGGACAGCCGCAAACGGGAATTCATCCGCTTCCTGGAGGAAGCGGGAGTGTTGAAATTCGGAGATTTTATCGCCAAAAGCGGGCGGAAGCTCCCCTATTTTCTGAACGCCGGGGAGGTGAAGACCGGCGGCGGCAGCGCCCGGCTGGGGGAGTTCTACGCCGACGCCTATCTGGAAAAGCTGGGGCAGAAAAAGGCCGCCCTCTTCGGTCCCGCCTACAAGGGCATCCCCCTGGCGGTGAGCGCCGCCTCCGCCCTGGCCCGCCGGGGCCTGGACCTGCCCTGGTTCTTCAACAGGAAGGAAGCCAAGGACCACGGGGAGGGAGGCACCCTGGTAGGGTATCTCCCCAAGGCCGGGGAAGAGGTGGTCATCATCGAAGACGTGATCACCGCGGGCACCGCCATCCGGGAGAGCATGGAGCTCCTGAGCACCCTGCCGGGGGTAAAGGTGGCCGCCGCCTTCGTCATGGTGGACCGGCGGGAGCGGGGACAGACGGAAAAGGCCGCCACCCGGGAGGTACAGGAGAAATACGGCTTCCCGGTGTACTCCATCGCGGACGTGTACGACATCCTGGAGTACCTGGAGGAAAAGCCGGAGGGCCGGGAAAAGGCGGAGCGCATCCGGGCCTATCTGGCGGAATACGGAGACAAGACATGAGACATCTCATCAACATTCTGGACCTGACGGTGCCGGAGATCGACGCCCTCATCCGCCGGGCGGACGACATCATGGCCCGCCCCGGGGACTACTGGGGAGCCTGCGCCCGCAAGATCCTGGCCACTCTCTTCTTCGAGCCCTCCACCCGCACCCGGCTGAGCTTTGAGTCCGCCATGCTGAGTCTGGGGGGGCAGGTGCTGGGCTTCTCGGAGGCCGCCTCCAGCTCCGCCGCCAAGGGGGAGAGCGTGGCGGATACCCTGGCTGTGGTGAGCGGCTACGCGGATATCATCGCCATGCGCCATCCCAAGGAAGGCGCCCCCATCGTGGGAGCCGCCCATTCCCTGGTGCCGGTGATCAACGCCGGGGACGGAGGCCATTATCACCCCACCCAGACCTTGACGGACCTGCTCACCATCCACCATGTGAAAGGCTCCTTCAGCGGTCTGACCATCGGCCTCTGCGGGGACCTGAAATTCGGACGCACGGTCCATTCCCTCATCGGGGCCATGTCCCGGTATGAAAACGTCCGCTTCGTCCTCATCAGCCCGGAGGAGCTGAAGCTCCCCAGCTTCGTGAAGCAGGAGTACATCAAGGACCGGGGGATCGAGTATATCCAGTCCCAGGACCTGGAGAGCGTGCTGGGGGATCTGGATATCCTGTACATGACCCGGGTCCAGCGGGAGCGGTTCTTCAGCGAGGAGGAATACCTGCGCCTCCGGGACAGCTACATCCTCACCCCGGAAAAGCTGAAGCTGGCCCGGAAGGATCTGGCCATCCTCCACCCCCTGCCCCGGGTGAACGAGATCTCCACGGAGGTGGACAATGATCCGCGGGCGGTATACTTCCGGCAGGCCCATTACGGAAAGTTCATCCGCATGGCACTGATCCTGATGCTGTTGGAGGAGGCGGCGAAATGACCATTGACAGTATCCATAACGGCTATGTGATCGACCATATCCCCGCGGGGCGCGCCATGGCCCTGTACACCCATCTGGGGCTGGAGAAGCTGGGCTGCCCCGTGGCCATGATCATGAACGCCTCCAGCAAGCGCATGGGGAAAAAGGACATCATCAAGATCGACGGAGACCTGGACCTGAGCCTGGACGTGGTGGGCTACCTGGCCCCCGGGGCCACGGTGAACGTCATCCGGGAGGGAAAGCTCCTGGAAAAGCGCACCCTGGATCTGCCGGAAAAGCTCACCGGCGTCGTCCGCTGCCGCAATCCCCGGTGCATCACCTCCACGGAGCGGGACCTGCCCGCGGTGTTCCGGCTCACGGACCGGGAAAAACGGGTATACCGCTGCGTCTACTGCGAGGCAAAATACGAAGGATAGCTTTTTTCGGGGGCGCTGCAAAACGCAGCGCCCCCGACGTGTTCCGTTCCGCGTTGACAAGCGCTTCCCGCCCGCCGTATACTGGGGGCAGATGATTCTGAAAACGGGAGGATACGATCATGGATTTTGACATCAAGGCAAAGATCGAAGAACTGGTCAAGAAGATCACCGGGGACAAGAGTCTGCTGGAGAAGTTCACCAAGGACCCCATCGCCGCCATCAAGGGCCTGCTGGGGGGCGTGGGCCTGCCTGCAGATCTGCCCACGGATCAGTTGGAAGGTCTCGTTTCCGGCGTGCAGGCCAAGCTGAAGCTGGATGAAGCCGGCGGCGTCGGCGGCATCCTGGGGAAGGTCGGCGGCCTGTTCGGCGGCAAGAAGTAAGTTTTCCGGGAAATACGGGTATGATCCTCCTATCCGTTGGGACAGGAGGATCATTCATATGCTGGGATTTCTGGCGGGGTTGTTCATCGGCGGGGCCGTGGGGGCGCTGGCCGTGTGCCTCTGCATCGCCGCGGCGGATCCGGGAAAGGGAAAACGGCCGTAATCCTCCCCCGGGCCGGATCCCGGCGGCGCTTTCCCCCGGCTTCCGTCCCCCTTCCCTTGACTTCCCCGGCGGGGCTGTGCTATCTTTTTCCTATCGAATCGGCATGGAAATGAGGGATCCGTATGAATACCTATCTGGGTCTGCAGGACGCGGTGGCCTCTTTTACGGGCCATCTCCTGGCGGCCATGTTCCCCAACTGCTTCGGGGCGGAGCCCCCGGCGGGGGACTGGG
>CAMZJG010000174.1 GCA_947307505.1 uncultured Clostridia bacterium
AAGGTCATGTCCTCCCCCGTGACCGGGTGGCGGAAGCAGATCTCCCGGGCATGGAGGCATTGGCTGCTCAGGGGCAGAGCACACTTGCCCCCATACAAAGGATCTCCCGCTACAGGGTGGCCCAGAGAAGCCATATGCACCCGGATCTGGTGGGTCCGCCCCGTCTCCAGCACGCATTCCGCATAGCTGTACCCGGGGAAAGACTCCAGCACCCGGTAGTGGGTGACGGCGCTGCGCCCGCCGGGCACGCCCGCAGCCATCTTCTTCCGGTCCCGGGGATGCCTGCCCACGGGCAGGTCCACGACTCCCTCGGCGGGGCGGGGCGTGCCGATGAGCAGCGCGGCGTAGACCCGGTGCAGACTGTGGTCCCCCAGCTGGGCGGCCAGGGAGGCATGGGCCCGGTCCGTCTTTGCCGCCAGCATCAGACCGGAGGTGTCCTTGTCCAGCCGGTGAACGATCCCCGGCCGCTTCACTCCGCCGATCCCGGAGAGGGAATCGCCGCAGTGATGGAGCAGCGCATTCACCAGCGTGCCGCTCTCATGCCCGGGGGCGGGGTGGACGACCATCCCCTTGGGCTTGTTGATGACCAGCAGGTCCTCATCCTCAAAGAGGATATCCAGCGGGATCTCCTCCGGCTCCGGATCCGCCTCCGCGGGCTCCGGAAGATCCAGATGGATCCGTTCCCCCGGGGTCAGCCGCCGGTTCTTTTTCCCGGGTTTCCCCTCCACCAGGATGCAGCCCTGTTCCAGAAGCTGCTGGATCCGGCTGCGGCTGAAGTCCGGGAGACGCAGCGCCAGGAAAGCATCCAGACGGAGACCGGCGTCCTCAGGCGCCGCGGTCAGTACCCGCTCCATCCCCGGCCTCCTTCCCCGCTGCGCTGCGTTTCCGGCGGATCTCGTTCTCCTCCAGGAAAACGCTGAGGCAGAACAGGATGCCGCCTATGGTGATGAAACAGTCCGCCACGTTGAAAATGGGAAATTCCATGAACAGGGTCTCAAACATATCCGTCACGAAGCCGTCCGCCAGGCGGTCCAGGGCGTTACCCACCGCGCCGCCCAACACCATGGCCAGACCCAGCCTGGCCAGATGGTATTTGGGTCTGCGCAGGAGCAGAGCGATGAAGACGGCGGCGCACACGATGGCGGTAAGGATCAGCAGGAAAACGGTCTTCCCCGAAAGGATGCCCCAGCTGGCGCCATAGTTATAGGTGCAGGTCAGACCGATCACCCCGGGGATCAGCACCGTGGAGCCCCGGCGCGCCGCCAGATCCACAGCGCCGACTTTGCTCAGCTGGTCCGCCAGGACGATGACCGCCGCCAGCAGGATCTCCCCCATGGCCTGTTCTCAGCCCCCCAGCCCCGCCACAACGGCGGCGCACCGGGGACACAGGTCGGGATGGGACGGGTCCTCGCCCACTCTTGCGTCATGGGTCCAGCAGCGGGCGCACTTAGGCGCATCGTCGCTCTCCACCTTCACCTTCACGCCGGACTGAGCGCCGGCTTCCAGTCCCTCTCCACCGGCGGAGCAGATCTCCACGCCGGAAACGATGAACAGGGTCTTCAGATCGAAGCCTTCCAGGTCTTCGGGCTTCAATGCATCGTTCAGGTACAGGGTGATCCGGGCATCCAGGCTCTTGCCGATGGTCTTTTCCCCGCGGGCCAGCTCCAGGGCTTTATTCACGTCGCCCCGGACCCTGATGATCCGGTCCCAACGTTCCTCCTGCTCCGGGCTCAGCCTCCAGGCCGGATCCGCCGGTTTGATATCGTTGTACAGAACGCTCTCGGCGTCGTCCCCGGAGCGGTGGGGCATGATCCCCCAGATCTCCTCGGCGGTGAAGGCCAGGATGGGGGCCAGAAGACGGACCAGGGCGTCCAGGATCAGGAAGATGGCGGTCTGGGCGCTGCGGCGGAGCTTCCCATCGGGGGCTTCGCAGTACAGCCGGTCCTTCAGGATATCCAGGTAGAAGTTGGACATGTCCGTGACGCAGAAATTGTGGATGGCGTAGGTCACGGCATAGAACTCATAGTTCTCATAGGCCTCGATGCACCGGGTGATGAGCTGGCCCAGCCGGTCCAGTGCCCACTGATCCAGCGGTTCCATCTCCCCGAAGGGCAGCATGGCGTCCGGATCAAAGCCGTTCAGGTTGCCCAGGATATACCGGGCGGTGTTGCGGATCTTCAGATACTTATCGGAAAGCTGCTTGAAGATGGCGTCGGAGCAGCGCATATCCAGCTTATAGTCCGCGGAGGCGGCCCAGAGACGCAGAAGCTCCGCGCCGTATTTGGGGATCAGTTCATCCGGCAGGACGGAGTTGCCCAGGGACTTGTGCATGGCTCTCCCCTCCCCGTCCACGGTCCAGCCGTGGGTCAGGACTGACCGGTAGGGGGCGCTCCCCTTCACGGCCACGGCGGTGAGGAGGGAGGACTGGAACCAGCCGCGGTACTGATCTCCGCCCTCCAGATAGAGGTCGCAGGGCCATACGCCGGGGCTGTCCAGCTCCATGGAGGCGATATGGGTGGAGCCGGAATCGAACCAGCCGTCCAGAGTGTCCGTTTCCTGGGTGAAGGTCTTCCCGCCGCAGTGGGGGCAGGTGAAGCCTTCCGGCAGGAGTTCGGCGGCGGTGTGGAGGAACCAGGCGTTGGAACCCTCCGCTTTGAAAATATCCGATACGGACTGGATGGTTTCCGGCGTGCACACGGGTTTTCCGCAGTCCTGGCAGTAGAACACGGGAATGGGCAAGCCCCAATGGCGCTGACGGGAAATGCACCAGTCCGCCCGCTCCCGGATCATGCTTTCCATCCGGCCCTTGCCCCAGTCCGGCATCCATTTCACCTGATTCGCCGCATGGACGGCATCTTCCTTGAAGGCGTCCACGGAGCAGAACCACTGATCCGTCGCCCGGTACAGGATGGGGCTCTTGCAGCGCCAGCAATGGGCGTACTGGTGGGTGATCTGCCGGGTACCCAGCAGAGCTCCGCAGTCCTCCAGGTCCTTCTGGATCACGGGGTTGGCCTCATCCGTGGTGAGGCCCTGGTACTTCCCGGCCAGCTCGTTCATCCGGCCCCGGTCGTCCACGGGCACGACGATGCCGATATCGGTCTTCCCGCTCTGGTCGTATTTCCGGCAGATCTCATAGTCCTCCTGGCCGTGGCCGGGGGCTGTATGCACGCAGCCGGTACCGGCGTCCAGGGTGACATGGTCGCCGCAAAGGATGATGCTGGGGCGATCGATCAGGGGATGACGGGCGGTCATGAGCTCGAATTCCGCGCCCTTCCGGGTCTCCAGCACTTCCAGCTCGGGCAGGCCGCAGTCCTCCTCCACGGCGGACTTCCGATCCTTCGCCAGGATATAGTATTCGCCGTTCTCCGGGTTCCGGCAGATCACGTAGTCAAGATCCGCGTTCAGGCAGATGGCCAGGTTGCCGGGGATGGTCCAGGTGGTGGTGGTCCAGA
>CAMZJG010000175.1 GCA_947307505.1 uncultured Clostridia bacterium
TCGTTCGGCGTTTTGTAATCCCCCTTGGTCAGCATCATGGCCAGAACGCCCCCGGGCTTCAGGAGCGCGAAGGTCTTGGAAAAAGCGACCTCCTCCGGGATCCACTGGATCGTTGCCGCCGAATAGATCAGGTCGAATCTGCGGTCTCCGAAATCATGGGTGATGAAATCATCGTTCACGATATGGAAATTGGGGAACTGTCCGTATTTTTCCTTCATCTTGGCAAAGAGATGCTCCCCCAGCTCGATGGCATGATAATCGCACCCGGTTTCCAGGATCGGATCCGTTGCCTGTCCGGTCCCCGGGCCGAGCTCCAGAACGGTTTTGTCCGGACCGATCCCCGCGTATGCGATCAGGGACTCGAACAATTCAAGGCTGTATCTCGGCCTGAACCGGTCGAACTGCTCGGGGATCGTATCAAATACTTTCCGGAGTTCCATTCCTGTTCGTTCATCTCCCTTTTTATCGCTTGTTCAGCCCTCCAGCAGATAATAGACGGGCATCAGATCCGCCGCGGGGGCTTCGGTCAGGAGCCAGCTCTCCTGCCGGGGGAATTCGTCCGTGGACAGGGTAGGGGTCCGCGTCATTCCCAGGATGGACCGGAAACTGTCTTCCGGAAGCTGGATCAGAGCCAGCTCATCCCCGGCCGTGCGGTACAGCAGGATCTTCTCCCCGTGGGGGAAGGTCATGGCCAGTCCCAGGTCCGCCGTGGGAACGCCGCCCTCCGGCAGCGCCTCCGGATCGGCGTCGGGCAGAGCCGTCCCCTGGACGGGATGGGCGGACTGGAAGCTGCAGAGGTACACCGGCCGCCAGTCTTCCGGCTCCTCTCCGGTCCAGCCCAGGTCGGAGAGGGAGAGGGGCCGGCCGTCCAGCTGAAAGCCTCCGGGCACCGGGACCAGCTTCCCGGTGTGGAACAGATCCCGCAGCGTCTCCAGAGCGGTCTCATATTTTCGCTGTCCCGCCGCCAGCTGCTCCAGCGCCGCGGCACGGCCTGCGGCGATCTCCTCCGGGTCCGGGAGATATCCCGCCGGGATGCCCGCCGTGTATTCCTCCAGCAGCTGGGCCACCCCCTCTTCCCCCACAGCCAGATAGGAGGTGAGGAACTCCCGGGCGGTCCCTTCGTCGACAGCCTTTTGGAAGGCTGCCGTGAAGCCGGGGCCCAGGGCCGCCTCGGTTGCGGGAGGAAGATCTTCGACGCCGTAGAGGGCAAGTCCCCGGGAGATGCGCATGACGCTCAGATCCAGAAGATCCGGGAGCATGGAGGGCACGGTGACGCTGAGCAGGACCTCATTCTGCCCCGCCCGGAGAGTCACTCCCTCCGCGCCGTATTCTCCGGGGCTGATCAAATAGGAACGTACCAGGTCCGGCTGCCCCAGCCGCTGGGCCAGCTTTTCCGCGGAGACGCGGAGCAGGGGACCGATATACACCGATTCCGGGGTGATCCGCAGCCCATCCCCCTCTTCCTCCAGAGCGCACCGCAGCTGCAGAGGCAGATGCAGGAAACCCAGGGCCCGCAGGCGCAGGTTCACCCGGGCCTCCTCCGGCTGCAGGGAGAAGCCCAGCTCCTCCAGCTCCGGCTTTACCAGACCCGCAGGGGCGTATTTGGACAGGAGCTCCTCCGGGGGGCAGTATTCCAGCAGCAGGGAATACAGGTCCGCCTTGTCCAGGCGCACCGTCAGCTCTCCCGCATCGGTGAAGTCCGCATAGTCGAAGGGGTATTCGTTTTCCGCCGCCAGAGTCCTGTAGTCGTCCCAGGGGAAGGCGGCAAACTGCAGATAGATCCAGGGCAGAGCCAGGATCACCAGGATCAGCAGGATGAGAACGAGGGCAAGAAGGGGACGGCCTCCCCGTTTGGTTCCGGACATGGCATTTACCTCAAAAGAGAATCCCGGCGCGCTGCACCGAAAGGAGGCAGCGCGCCGACGAATCGATCGGTCATCAAAAACGAGCCAAAGCGTTAAGCTCTGGCTCATTATCTCATGGGAGCGGGTATTTGTCAATCAAGCGGGCTCATGATCTGTGCCGCTTTCAGTGTGTGCCCCGGACGATGCGGACCCCCCGTTCCTCCAGGTAGGCGGCAGCCTCCGTGATGGTGCGGCATTCCTTTTTCTCTTCCCCGTGGCGGGTACAGACCCCCAAATGGCAGACCTCCGCCCCTTCGGATACGATCCGGTCCAGTTTTTCCCGGAAGCCCTCGTCGATCCCCTTGCCGCAGCCGTTGCACCGGGCCATGGCAACCAGTTCCAGGGGAGTATCCCCGTATTCCGCAAAGTGCTTTGTACGGCTGTTGAACGCCCGGAGGCAGCCTGCCCCGGTGCAGACCTGATTTGCATTCAGACAATTGAGCATGGCGATCTTCATCCTGTGACCTCCCTGTTTATGATAATGTGGAAAAAAAGGTAACGTTGAGCTTGCCGCTCACCGGATGTCGGGAGACGGAGCAGTCCACCTCGTAGACATCCCGGATGAGCTGTTCGGTGATGACCTCCTCCGTGTTGCCGTGGGCGACGATGCGCCCGTCCTTGAGCACGTAGACGTAGGAGCAGTACATCAGGGTGAGATTCAGGTCGTGGAGCGCCGCCAGGACCCCCACGCCCATGGACTTCACCACATCCATGATCTGGATCTGATATTTGATGTCCAGGTGGTTTGTGGGTTCGTCCAGAATGAGCATCTCCACCTGCTGGGCCAGGGCCCGGGCCAGGATGATCCGCTGCTTTTCCCCGCCGGAAAGGGTGATGAAGCTCCTGTCCCGGAAATCCAGCATGTCCACCCGGCGCAGAGCGTCCTCCGCGATGCGGTAGTCCTCCTCCGTATCCCGGTCGAAGGCCCGCTTATGGGGGGCCCGGCCCATGAGGACCATTTCCTCCACGGTGAAGTCGAAGCTCAGATTATTGAACTGGCTCACGACCCCCATACGCTTTGCGGTTTCCCTGTGGCTCAGAGTGCGGATGTCCGCACCGTCGATGTACACCACGCCGCCGGAGGGCTTGAGCACGCGGTAGATGCTTTTCAGCAGCGTGGTCTTGCCGCTGCCGTTGGGGCCCAGGAGCCCCACGAAGGCGTTGTCCCGCACCTGCAGGGACGCCTGCTTCACGATCTCCTTCCGGGAGAGGGTGACGGATACTTCCCTTGTTTCCAGTTCCATCAGTCTTTCCCTCCGAATCCGTAAGATCTTCTCACCATCATGTATACGAAGATCGGCGCGCCGATGGCGGAGGTGATGACGCCCAGGGGGATCTCCGTATTTGCGATCAGGATCCGGGCCACCACGTCGGCCCAGATCAGGAAGATCCCGCCGGAAAGGGCGGCCAGGGGCAGAAGGAACCGGTGGTCGGAGCCTGCGAAGCCCCGGACGATATGGGGGATCATCAGGCCCACGAAGCCCACGATGCCGCAGGTGCA
>CAMZJG010000176.1 GCA_947307505.1 uncultured Clostridia bacterium
AGGGAGGTCTGTTATGAGCAAGATATTCGCCCCCATGGATCCGGCGGTGAGCCGGATGGAAGAGGAGCACAAGGCGCTGGTCCGGCGGCTGGCCCCCCAGGGCATGGTGCTGCTGGAGAACGATGGTACCCTGCCCCTGGCGGGTCCGGAAAAGGTCGCTCTCTACGGCCGGGGCGCCCGGCATACGGTCCGGGGCGGCACCGGCTCCGGAGATGTGAACGCCCGGGAGACCGTCACCGTGGAGCAGGGCCTTCTGCGGGCAGGCTTCACCGTCACCACCGCCCCCTGGCTGGATACCCTGGACCGGGAGCTGGCTGCCGCGGAGGAAGCCCACGAAAAGGAGCTGGCCGCCGCCATGAAGGCGGGGGGCAAAAACCCCATCATTATCTATTTTGAGCACCCTTTCCGGGCGCCGGAGGAACCGGTGATCCCGGCGGAGACCGGGGATCTGGCGATGTACGTCATCAGCCGGAACTCCGGGGAGGGGAAGGACCGGGACAATGCCCCCGGGGACTATCTCCTGAGCCCCCGGGAGGAGGAGAACCTCCGCACCCTGCGTCGGAACTACCGGCGGCTGGTGGTGCTGCTGAACGTGGGCGGCGTGCTGGATACCGCCTTCCTCCGGGAGCTGAAGCCCAACGCTCTGCTCCATATGAGCCAGGCCGGCGCCGGGGGCGGCGACGCCCTGGCGGACGCCATCCTGGGAGCGACGCCTCCCTCCGGACGGCTGACGGACACCTGGGCTCTGCGCTATGAAGATTATCCCTCCTCCGCCACCTTCGGGAAAAACGACGGGGATCTGGACCGGGAGCCTTACGGGGAGGATATCTTCGTGGGCTACCGTTATTTCGACACCTTCGGGAAGGAAGTGGCCTATCCCTTCGGCTACGGCCTGGATTATACGGATTTCGCCCTGGCTCCCGCCGGAGCGGAAGCCGGCCCCACCTCCCTCCGGATCCGGGCGCGGGTAGAGAATACCGGCCGCCGGCCCGGCCGCTTCGTGGCCCAGGCCTACGTGACCCCGCCAGCCGGACACCTGGCGAAGCCGAGACAGATGCTGATCGCCTACGGCAAGACCCGGCTCCTGCAGCCCGGGGAGGTCCAGGAGCTGGAGCTGCGCTGCTCCCTCCGGGATCTGGCCTCCTTCTGTGAAACGAGAAGCGCCTGGGTGCTGGAGCCCGGGGAATACGTCATCCGCCTGGGCCGCCATTCCCGGGACAGCCATGTGGCCGCCCTTCTGCGGCTGGACGAGCTGGCTGTGCTGGAGACCGTGGGCCGCCGCATGGCTATGCAGGAGGATCTGGAGCTCCTTCGTCCCGGTGAAGGGGTCGCCCCCCTGCAGTTCCCCGGTGAAGCGGCGGAGAAGGCTGCGGCTCCCGTGCTGGAGCTGAAGGCGGAGAAGATCCCCTCCATCCGCTGTGCAGCGGTGAAGCAGGCCATCCCGGATGGCAAGGGAACGCCGGTCACCCTGGAGGACGTGGCTTTGGGCCGCCGCAGCGCCCTGGAGTGGGCGGCGCAGCAGTCCGACGAAGCCCTGACGGGACTGGTGGTGGGTTCCGGCGGGAACCAGAGCATGGTAGGCTCCGCCTCCGTCCATGTTCCCGGCGCCGCCGGAGAGACCGGGAGCCATATCCCGGGGATCCCCCCTATGATCCTGGCGGACGGACCTGCGGGCCTGCGCCTCACCCCCCATTTCCAGGTGCTGAAGAGCGGGAAGGTCCTGCAGCTGGAAAACCGCTTCGCCGCCCTCATGGGGGAAAATGCGGCGGACGAGGATACCACCGGCGCGGTGGATTATTACCAGTACGCCACCGCCATCCCCATCGCCACCCTTCTGGCCCAGAGCTGGGATGCGGCGCTGGTGAAGGATATGGGCCGCCTGGTGGGGAAGGAGATGGAGAAGTTCGGCGTCACCCTCTGGCTGGCTCCGGGCATGAACATCCACAGGAATCCCCTCTGCGGCCGGAACTTTGAGTATTATTCCGAGGATCCCCTGGTGGCCGGCCTCACCGCCGCCGCCATGACCATCGGCGTACAGGAGACTCCCGGCGTGGGCGTCACCCCCAAGCACTACGCCTGCAACAACCAGGAGGACAACCGGTCCTATGAGAACAGCGTGGTCTCCGTTCGGGCCCTGCGGGAGATCTACCTCCGGGGCTTTGAGCTCTGTGTCCGCCTGGCGCAGCCCATGAGCATCATGACCTCTTACAACTGCATCAACGGCACCCACAGCGCGAACCATACGGATCTGCTGAACGGCGTCCTGCGGAACGACTGGGGCTTCCGGGGCTTTGTCATGACGGACTGGGGCACCACGGGACACAGCGGCATGGAGATGGCCGAGGGGGTGGACTCCGTGCCCGCCCAGTGCATCCGGGCAGGGAACGACCTGATCATGCCCGGAAACCCGTCAGACATTCAGGATATTCTGGACTCCCTGGCGGGGAAGACGGATCATCCCCTTTCCCGGGAGGATCTGATCCTCTGCGCCGCCCGGATCTTCCGGGTGCTGGCGGCCAGCAACCTGGGGCCAAAGCCCGCAGCCTGGCCGGGGAGGTGCTGCTGATGAACGGAGAGAGGATCGCCGCCCTTTTGGCGGAGCATGGCTTCCAGGCTGCCGAGATCCCCATGGATAAGCTGGTGTATACGGAGGAGAGCCGGGCCTACTGCGCTTCCAACAAGTGCCGGAGCTACGGGGCTACCTGGGCCTGCCCCCCTGCGGTGGGGAGCCTGGAGAAGTGCCGGGCGGAGTGCGAAGGGTACAGCCGTTTCTTCCTCTTTGCCCGGATGTATGAGTTGGAGGATTCCCTGGATATCGAAGGCATGGGGGACGCCCACGACGACTTCCAGGAGCGGGTGGACAAGCTGGGTGAGGATATCCGGTCGGAAACGGCCGACTTCCTTCTGCTGAACAACGAGGGCTGCAGCCGCTGCGACGAATGCACCTATCCCGACGCCCCCTGCCGTTTCCCGGAGCAGCTGTATCCCTCCATCGAGGGTTACGGCTTCCTGGTCTCCGAGCTGGCGAAGCAGGCGGGCATCCCCTATACGGGCAAACCCACGGAGCTGCGCTACTTCGGCGCAGTGCTGACAAAATAAGCGGGTTAAAGAGAAGACCGCCGGGCCATTGGCCCGGCGGTCTGGTTATTTCTTTTCGCTTTGCGGAGAGCCTTATTTCCCGTGGCCCTCGCGGATGAGACGCTGCTCCAGCTCGTCGTCCAGAGGCAGACCGGCGGCGGTACGCAGCTTGTTGTCGTAGGCGATGATGCCCCGGGGATTGAACAGCCGGTTGCAGACGATGCAGATGATGGCCATGATGCCCACGAAGCCGAAGGCGTAGGCGTAGCCCAGGTTGGCGCCGATGGCGGCCACGATGAAGGGGAAGGCCGCGCCGATGA
>CAMZJG010000177.1 GCA_947307505.1 uncultured Clostridia bacterium
TTTTCCAGGCTGCCCCCGTTGATGCCGATGCGGATGGGGAGCCCGTTCGCCCGGCATGCCTCCGCCACCTTCCGCACGTTTTCCTTCCCGCCGATGTTTCCGGGGTTGATGCGGATGGCGGCCATGCCGCTCTCCGCCGCCGTCAGGGCCAGGCGGTAGTCGAAATGGATATCTGCCACCAGGGGAACGGGGGAGGAATCCGCGATCTCCCGCAAAGCCGCCGCCGCCTTGGGATGGGGCACCGCCAGGCGCACGATCTCCGCCCCCGCCGCCGCCAGGGCCCGGATCTGGGCCAGGGTGGAGACCGGGTCCTCGGTCTTCGTATTGCACATGCTCTGGACGGAGACCGGCGCGCCGCCCCCCACGGGAACGGAGCCCACCATCAAACGCTTGGTCATAAAACACCTCCGGAAGAGGGTCCGATTCCTTAAGACGCTCGGAAAGCCTCACAGAGTTCCCGCCCGCAGGCGGGAATCGATTTGGATCATTTTCGGGCAGAATTCATTTCTGGCCGAAATACCGCTGTCGCCGCAAGCGTCGAAGTGTCCGTCCGAGGCGCGCAGCGGCGATGCTTTCTTGCCCCGAAGCCCAGCGAAGCGGGTTCGGGGCGAATATCAAAAGAGCTTATAGATATCGTTGAACATCACAAAGGCCATGAGGCCCAGCAGGAGCACCAGGCCCCCGGCATGGATATAGCTCTCGATCTTCGGATTCGGCTTCCGCCGGATGATCAAAGCGATGAGGGCGAAGACCAGCATGGAGAAGATCCGGCCCCCGTCCAGCGCGGGGATGGGCAGGAGGTTCATCACCGCCAGGTTCACGGCGATGAAGGCCACCAGGCCGAAGACGTTGCTGAGCCCTTCTCCCACTGTGGCGGCCTGGGTGCCCACATCCCCCATGGCCTTCACCATGCCCACGGGGCCGGACAGATCCTTCACCCCCGCCTTGCCGGAGATCAGAAACCGGAGGCTGACCCACACCACCCGCACATAGTACTGGCAGTCATACCAGCTCTCCCGCAGGGCAGAGCCGGCGGTCAGGGGTTCCTGGTCGAAATACAGGCCGTAGTACTGGCCCTCCTCCCCCGTGAACGCGTCCGTGTAGGTGCGCTTCTGCAGAGGAAGATCCTCCAGAACGATCTTTTTCCCGTCCCGGCGGATCACCAGATCCACCGTCTCTCCCCCCTCCAGGGAGAGGAAGAGGGTCAGGTCCCGGGGATTGTTCACCCCCCAGCCGTTGACGGAGAGGATCCGGTCCCCGGCCATCAGCCCCTGTTCCCCCTCCAGGGGGAAGCCATCCATAAAGCCGGAGAGGGTATTGGTCCCCACCACATAGTTCCCCGCCAGGGAGCTGATGAGGTACAGGAGCAGGGTGATGAGGAAGCCGATGAAGAAATTCATCAGGGAGCCCGCCGCCAGCACGATGAAGCGCTGCCACAGGGGCTTGGCGGTGAAGGCCCGGGGGTCGTCGCTCTCCCCGTCCTCCCCCTCGATGGCGCAGAAACCGCCGATGGGCAGGGCCCGGAGGCTGTATTCCGTTTCCCCCTTCTTTCGCTTGAACAGGGTGGGTCCCATGCCGATGGAGTACTCGTTCACCTTGATGCCGAAGAGCTTGGCGGCGCTGAAGTGCCCCAGCTCATGGACGGCGATGAGCACCCCGAACATGAGGATGCCGATCAGGATATAGAGGACAGACACGCTTCCGCGCACCTCCTTGCTTCATGATCCGCCGCTTCCACGGCCTCCAGACTGTCTCCCGGGAGACCGGGAAGGGCGTCCATCACCCGGCGCACCAGGGCCGGGATCCCCGTGAAGGAGAGCCGATTTCCCAGGAAAGCCGCCACGGCCACCTCGTTGGCGGCGTTCATCACGGCGCAGTCCGCCCTTTCGCTGGCCGCCGCCTGCCGGGCGATGGCCAGACAGGGGAAACGGTCCGTATCCGGTTCCAGGAAGGTGAGGGGCGGGGCCTGGGTCAGATCCAGAGGCGCCGCGATGGAGGGCAGGCGTTTCGGCCAGGTGAGGGCCAGCTGGATGGGCAGGCGCATATCCGGACTCCCCAGCTGGGCGATCACCGCCCCGTCCGCAAACTCCACCGCGCTGTGGACGATGCTCTGGGGGTGGACCAGGACCTTGATCTTCTCCGGGGGCACCCGGAAGAGATGCATGGCCTCGATGAGCTCCAGGCCCTTGTTCATCAGGGTGGCGCTGTCAATGGTCACCTTGGGGCCCATGCTCCAGTTGGGGTGGCGAAGAGCCTGAGCCGGGGTCACCCGCTCCAGTTCCTCCGGCGTATAGTCCCGGAAGGGGCCGCCGGAGGCGGTGAGCAGGATGCGTTTCGGTTCCGGGTTGCCGTTCAGGCACTGGAAGATGGCGCTGTGTTCGCTGTCCACCGGGATGAGTTCCGCCCCGCAGCGGTCTACCGCCGCCAGGAGGATGCGTCCCGCGCAGACCAGGGTCTCCTTGTTGGCCAGGGCCAGGCGTTTTCCCGCCTCCGCCGCCGCCAGGGCGGGCCGGAGTCCTGCTGCCCCGGACATGGCCCCCAGGACCGTATCCGCCTCGGGCATCCGGGCGATCTCCAGCAGGGCTTCGGGGCCGGAGAGGACTTTCGTTTCCGTATCCGCCAGGGCGATGCGCAGCGCCTTCGCCGCCGTTTCATCCCCCAGCACCGCGTATTTCGGGCGGAATTTTCTCACCTGGGCTTCCAGGAGCTCCGCGCTCCGCCCCGCCGCCAAAGCGCAGACGGGGAGACCCAGATCCTCCGCCACCTCCAGGGTCTGCCGGCCGATGGAGCCGGTGCTGCCCAGAATGGTCAATGACATGTCAGAATACCTCCAAGAGAAGGAAGAGCAGCAGCACCGCCGGGGCGGTGAAGCTGGTGCTGTCGAACCGGTCGTAAGCCCCTCCGTGGCCGGGAAGCAGGCGGCCGTAGTCCTTGGCGCCGTACTGCCGCTTGATGAGGGAGAAGGCCAGGTCCCCCAACTGGGCGCAGCAGCCGCACAGGAGACCCGTGACGGCCAGCTTCCAAAGGTCGGCCCGGATCCCGAAGGCCCGGAGGATCAGCCCGTAGACCACCAGGCCCAGGGTGGCGACGATCAGGCCGCCGATCAGCCCTTCGACGGTCTTGTTGGGGCTGGTGCGGGGACTCATCTTGTGCTTCCCCATGGCCCGGCCCACGAAGTAGGCGCCGCTGTCCCCGGTGAAGGTGACAAACAGGGGAGCCAGGACCAGAAGGCGGCCGTTTTCCCCATTCCGCAGAGCGGTCATGGCCGCCAGGCCCAGGGGCACCAGCAGACCGGAGAACACCGCCCCCGCCAGGCCTTCCATGCCGAAGGGCTTATCCTTTTCATAGTATGCCACCCACAGGAGGAACAGAAGGACCAGGAAGGG
>CAMZJG010000178.1 GCA_947307505.1 uncultured Clostridia bacterium
TTGATCGCCACGCCCTGGGCGCGGCCCTCCAGGACCCCCAGGTGGGTCTCATCGTCGCTGATCTTCTGGATATAGACGATGGTGCCCCGGACGCCGGTGACCATGGTGGAGGTGCGGATATTCAGCTTTTCGTCCTCTTTCAGCGGAGCGGTGACGTCGCAGTACATCTCGCCGCTCTTCAGCAGAAGCTCCAGGCTCTTGCCGCTGCGCCGGACCTCCAGGCTGCTGCATTCATCCAGTTTCACCGCCTTTTCGGCGTCCAGCGTGATCCAGGCATAGCTGGCCTCCTCGGTGGAGACCACATAGCCGCTGTACAGGCGCATATCTTCCCTGGTGCTGTAGGTCTTGCCGCTGGTGCTGGATACGTTCACCGTTCCCTCCGTCTGGAGCAGACGGATCTCGGTGCCGGTATTGTCCTCCGCCAGGACCGGGACCGCCAGGCCCAGGCACAGGCTGAGACACAGCAGCCAGACGAAGCACCTTCTCAGGGTTCCGCGGAAGGTCATGTTTCAGCTCCCCTTTCCGATTTTTGCGTACTTTATTTCCATGATACACTAGAATAACAAACTTCGACGGGGATTGCAACGGAAATCCCGCGTTTTTCCGTTCATAACGAAACTTTTTCCGCTCTCCGCCGTCTGAAGAGACAGAATAACGAATAGAGTTTCATCCGCAAGGAGGGTTATCCATGTACCGCTTGATCGCCTGTCTTCTGCTTTTGGCCCTGTCTCTGTCCCTCTGCGCCTGCGGGAAAACCCCGGTCCCGGCGCAGACCGATCGGGAGGAAACGGAGCAGCAGCCCGCAGCTTCTTCCGCTCCCGCGGGCAAGCCGGATCCTTCGGAAAAAACGGATCTTCCGGTGGAAAACGCCGCTTACGCGGCTCTGGCCCGGGCGGTATATCCGGAGATGGCCCCCTATCCCGATCCAGAAAGCTCGGAGGAAGCGTGGACTGCCTGGCAAACGGGCGTCCGGGCCCAGCGGGATCAGCCGGCGGGCTACGCGGACGGGCTGGAGGCTTATCTTCGTGCCAGTCTGACGGAGTTCCTCTCCGGCGCGGGGAAGGAAAACCGGGTCTGCGCTCCGCTGAACATCTATATGGCTCTGGCCATGCTGGCGGAAGTGACGGACGGGGAGAGCCGGGCCCAGATCCTCTCCCTCCTGGGGGAGAAGGATACCGGAGCGCTCCGGACCCGGGTCAAGGCCCTGTGGAACGCCTTTTACCGGGATGACGGCGCCGTGACCAGCCTGCTGGCCGCCTCCCTCTGGCTCAGCGACCGGGTCGGCTACGTGCAGGAAACCATGGATGTGCTGGCACGGGACTACTACGCCTCCAGCTTCCGGGGGACCATGGGCTCCCCGGAGTACGACCAGGCCCTGCGGAACTGGCTGAACGAGCAGACCGGAGACCTGCTGAAGGACCAGACCTCCGGGCTCAGCATGGACGCCAGAACGGTCCTGGCCCTGGCCACCACCATCTATTTCAAGGCCGCATGGAGCGACAAGTTCTCCGAAGCCCAGACCACACCCCAAGCCTTCCATACCCCCGCGGGAGAGCAGGAGACGGACTTCCTCCACTCCTCCTTCATCGGCAGTTACTATTGGGGCGACGGTTTTGCCGCCGTGTCCCTCTCCCTGGAGAGCGGCGGAGCCATGTGGTTCATCCTGCCGGACGAGGGTGTTTCCCCGGAGGAGCTCCTGGGCCGGGAGGAGGCCATGGGCTTTATCCTCAGCCGGGAGAAATACGACTGGGAACAGCAGAAACGGCTCACCGTCCATTTCGCCGCCCCCCGCTTCGACGTCTCCTCCGACCTGGACCTGGTGGACGGTCTGAAAGACCTGGGGGTGCGGAACGTATTCGATTCCGCCGTTTCCGATTTCACTCCCCTGACCACGGACGTGGAAGACCCCCTCTACGTATCCCAGGCAAAGCACGCCGCCCGGGTGATGATCGACGAGGAGGGCTGCACGGGCGCCGCTTACACGGTGTTCATGGTAGCCTGCGGAGAAGCCATGGCTCCGGAGGAGAGCGTGGACTTCACGGCGGACCGCCCCTTCCTCTTCCTGGTGACGAACTTCGACGGTCTCCCCCTGTTCACGGGGATCGTGAATACCGTGGAATAATTCTTACGCAGAAATTCCCGGGGCGCTGCATGGCAGCGCCCCGGGTCTGTTTTCTCTGTTATTCGGTCTTTTCCTCCGCGGCTGCCTTTTCCGCTTCTTCCGCGGCGGCTTCCTCCCCGGTCTCCTCCGTTTCCTCCGTTACCTCCCCGGAGGTCTCCGCCCAGTGGTAGGGCCAGGGCACGTCCTCGTAGGCCAGCTTCCAGAAATGGTACTGTCCCTTCTTGGCCATCTCCAGCTCCGTATCGAAGATGTAGGGCACCCCGTCGAATTCGATCTCCACCCAGCCGTGGGGCCGGGGGTTCCAGTTCACTCCGCCGCTGACGGCCTCCGCATCGTAGCCCAGCTGTCTCGCCAGGAGGCAGAAGACGGCGGCATAGCAATAGCAGTTGCCTCTGCCGGTGTTCAGCATGGTGAGGGCCTCCTGGACCTCCCAGCCCTTGGCGCCCCATTCATAGGACTCCGTCCGCCGGAGATAGGAGAAGCTCTTCACGGTATAGTCGAAGGCGGACCGGAGCAGCTCCTCCCGGGTGAGGGCCGGGTCGTACAGCCCGGCGAGGATCCCTTTGATGAGCCTGTCCGCTTCCGCGTCCCCGCAGGTATACCGGCCGTCGGGGCCGAAGTACAGGTTCCCTACCTGGGCATCCCGGAGGATGATCCCATTCTCCCCGGCCCAGTAGACCTCGCCTCCCGAAAGGACGAGGCCGGGAGGATAGTGCAGACGGCTGTCCTCCGCCGAAGTCCAGATCTCCTGCCCCTCGCGGTATCCGACGGTGTGGTTGATCACCGCCTCCATCAGGGTGAAATAGGCCCAGTGGTCGGGACTCAGATCCGTGAAGACCGGGATGACCGCCTGCTCCGTCAGCAGGGCCTCGTCCGCCTGGCGGCCCATCACCCGGTTCAGCACCGCCGCAGCCTGGGCTCGGGTCAGAGGATCCATGGGGCGGAAGGTGCCGTCCTCAAAACCGTTGATCCAGCCCCGGGCCGTGGTCTTCGCCACTGCCTCATACCAGGGGCTGCTGCGGGGCACGTCGGGATAGCTGCAGGTCCCCTCCTCCAGCTCCGGATAGAAGCGGGAGAGCATCAGGATGAACTGGCCCCGGCTCATGGCCGCGTCCGGCTGGAGGTTTCCGTCCCGCTGAAGGTCCAGAATGCCCCCGGCGGCCAGAAGGGACATGGCGTCGTAGTACCACTTTCCCTTTTCCACCCCCGGGATCTCCGCCCGGTCATCGGGCCGGTACCGGAGAAG
>CAMZJG010000179.1 GCA_947307505.1 uncultured Clostridia bacterium
CCGGCGAAGCGAATGCTTCGCCGGGAAAAGGAGGAGCAATCGAGCGCTTGCAAGCTTTCGGCAGAGGGCATATTCCGGCGCCGAAAGCGCAGCCCGCGAGATTTGCGACGACGCCGTTTCCTTTTTGTCACTTGACTCCGCCCGGTTAGTCTTGGTAAACTGACAGAGAACACGGACGGATCACCGGAATGGAGTGCAAGTCTCCGCGAGTCGGTCACTGTGAAGCTGCTTCGGCAGATAAGTCAGATACGGCCCGTTCCGTGGGTATGGTTCTCTGCCGAAACCGGAGCGACCGCCGCAGGAGGATGTTGGCGCGCCCGGAAGGGCGCGCCTTTGCGCGTCCATGGGCTTCCGGCGGGGAGAAGGAGGACAACGGACATGAAAAAATGCATGGACGCGGATAATCTCCACCGCCGGCTGGCCAAGATCCTGGGCCAGGTCCAGGCTATCGACCGGATGATCGACGAGGAGATTCCCTGTGAGGATATCCTCTCCCAGCTCAACGCCGCCAAAAGCGCCCTGAACAAAGTGGGCCAGGTGGTGCTGGAGGGACACATCCGGCACTGCGTCCTGAATGCCGTCAGGCAGGGGGACGAGGAAGCCCTGGAGAGCTTCACCAAAGCCATCGAGCGGTTTGCCAATATGCAGTAAGAGCATGGAAAAAGAGAAAGAGCAGCGGAAAGACCCGGCGGAATTCCTCCGCCGGGTCTTTCCTTGTAAAAGCGTGATTCAGTCTTTGAAATAGTCCGACAGCGCCGCCGGCAGGTCGGAAAAGGCCCGGAGCGTCCGGTCCGGGGCCTCGGCTTCCCCGAAGCCGTAGGCCGCGTGGAAGAAGGGGATCCCCGCCTCCCGGGCGGAAAGCTCGTCTCCCCGGGTATCCCCCACGTACACCGCCCGGTCCAGCCTTTCCCGTTCACAGAGGAGACGGATGTTGCCCCCCTTGCTCAGGCCGGTGCTGTGGTCCAGGCAGCCGTCGAACAGATCCCGGAATCCGTGGGCATCCAGAAAGGTGTCGATATACCCCTCCTGGCAGTTGCTGATGATATAGAGCTTCCAGGCCGGCTTCAGGGTCTCCAGGGTCTCCCGCAGCCCGGGGTACAGGATCCCGCCGTAAGCCGCCAGGTCGATGAGCTCCTCCCGGCAGCAGCCGTTGATAGCCTCCAGCCCCCGCTCCGGGGTCTCCCCCGGCAGCAGGGCGGCGGCAAATTCCTCCGCCGTCTTGCCCATGAGGGCCCGGAGCTGCGGCGTGGTCACCTTTACGCCGTATGCCCCCAGCACCCGATTCCAGGCGGGGGTGAGTCGGTCCACGCTGTCCCACAGGGTGCCGTCCAGATCAAACAAAACGCCGCAGTTCATGCCCTGATTCTCCGATCCTCAGATGTCCGTGAGCATATGGTAGGCGGTCTCCGTCGCCTGCCAGATGGTGGCGGGGCTGTCGCAGTCCCCCAACTGGATGAATTCCGGGGCGCAGAAGCGGAGTCCGTCCGCCTCCTCCCGCCGGGGCTTCCGTCCCAGGGCCACGGCCACCGTATCCCCGGGGATAAAGACTTCCCCGTCCGGTCCCTCCGCCCTGACCCCCTCGGGGGTGATCTCCGTCACTTTGGTCCTCAACCGGGGGGTGATCCCCAGGCGCTTCAGCTGGAGCTGGATGCTGGAGCCCTGGAGGATATTGCTTCCGGAGTTCAGCATGGGGGCCATCTCCAGGATCTCCACCTCATGCCCCAGGTCCCCCAGGTAGACGGCCAGCTCGCAGCCCACCAGGCCGCCGCCCAGGATGACCACCTTTTTCCCCGCCTTCTCCGGGGCGGGATACAGGTCCTCCGCCAGGATCACGTTCTCCCCCCGGATCCCCGGAATGGGGGGCAGGGCCGCATCCGCCCCCAGGGCGGCCACGATCACGTCCGGTTCCAGGCTCCGGGCCAGCTCCGGGGTGAGGGGGGTATTCAGGCGCACGTCGATTCCGGCCTTCTCCAGCCTTCTGGCCTGCAGGGCCAGATACTGGCCAAGATGCTTCTTGAAGGGGACCTTCTCTTCGCACAGAAGGACGCCTCCCAGCTTATCCGTCTTTTCGAAGAGGGTGACTTTGTGTCCCCGCTTCGCCGCGGTGAGGGCCGCCTGCATGCCGCCTACGCCGCCCCCGGCCACCAGCACGGTCTTGCTCTCCGTGGCGGGCGGGGCAAATTTCGTCTCGTGCTCGCTGCCGATCTCCGGGTTCAGGGCACAGGCGAAGAGGCCACGCATGATGAGACTGGAGAAACAGGTGAAGCAGCGCATGCAGTGGGTGATGTCCTCCTCCCGGCCCTCCCGGGCCTTGTTGGGCAGGTCGGGGTCGCAGATGAGGCCCCGGGCCAGCTCCACCACGTCCGCCTGGCCGGAGGCCAGGATCTCCTCCATCATGGCGGGATCGGAGAGGGCGCCTACCGTGGCCACCGGGGTCTTCACGTGCTTTTTGATCTCCGCCGCATATTTCACGTTCACCCCGTCGGGCAGGAACATGTTGGGATGGGTGACGGTGAACACCTCCGATACCTCATGGCTCCCGGCGGAGACGTGGATCAGGTCCACCTTCCCGTCCAGGGCCTCCGCGATGCGGATGCCGTAATCCGTATCGTAGCCTCCCTCGTAGCATTCGGAGCCGCTGATGCGGATCTCGATGGGGTAATTGGGACCCACCGCCTCCCGGACCGCGGCGATGACGGCCAGAGGGAAGCGCATGCGCTTCTCGAAGGTGCCGCCCCATTCGTCCGTCCGGGTATTGAAATAGGGATGCATGAACTGATGCATGAGCCAGCCGTGGCCCCCGTGGAGGGTAATCATGCCGAAGCCGCAGGATTTGGCGAAGCGGGCTGCCTCCGCATGCTTGCGGATGGTGTAACGGATCATCTCCTCGTCCATGGCGTAGGCGTGGACCGGGTGGCCGAAGCTGCCCTCCGTATCGCACTCCACCGGGCCGTATACCTTGTGGCCCTGGCTGTAGGAGATGCGGGCGCTGCAGCCCCCGTGGGAGATCTCGATGGCCGCCACCGCCCCGTGCCGCCGGATGGAACCGGAGAGCTTGTTCAGGTGGGGCTTGCCGGAAATGTCGTCCAGGCAGATATGGCTGCCGTTCGACTGGGCATGCTCGCCGTCCGCCACCGCGTCCCCGATGCATACGCTGGCCGCGCCGCCCTGGGCCTTCCGCTCATAGTAGCAGATGAGCTCGTTGATGGGGTGGTTGCCGTAATGGGTGTGCTGGCCTCCGGTGGGGGAGGCGAAGATCCGGTTCCGGAACTGGGTGCCCGCCAGGGTGATGGGGGTGAACAGGCGGGGATAGGGACACTGATACATGGCTCGCCCTCCTTGATTTGTTTTTTCC
>CAMZJG010000180.1 GCA_947307505.1 uncultured Clostridia bacterium
TCCTTCAACACCTCCATCGCCGTGAACCAGGTGGCCAGCCGCCTGGGCCCGGATGTGAAGCAGGACCCGGCCTTCCAGAAGGCCCAGGGCACAAAGGATTACCGCCGTCATGAGCAGCCCACCTTTGTGGACGTGCCCGCGGAGACGGTGAACGCGGTGAAGAATCCCGCCCGTCCCCTGGCAAAGTTCGATTTCCCCGGCCTGACGGTCAAGGTGATCGTACCCCGCTGGGAAAACTGGGGCGTGACGGAGCTGGTCCTGGGAGAAATGAAAGCCGGCACCCGGATCAGATGGGGCTACCATCCCTGCCGGGAGCAGTACTACGTGCGCAAGGGCAAAGTGAAGCTCTCCCTCTTCGGGGAGGAGCGGATCGCCGGAAAGAGCTGCGTCATCAACGTTCCCATGCTGGCCCCCTTCAGTCTGGAGGCCCTGGAGGACGCGGAGGTCTATGACGTGGGCGGCCAGACGGAGTGGTTCAACTTCCTGCTGGATTACCATTCCCTGCGGACCTACAGCCCCGAGCGGCTGGCAGAAGCCCTCCCCGCCTTGAAGGAACGGGACGGCGTCGCCATTGAAGCCATCGAGTAATCCAATCGGACCCGCTTCGCTGCGGCGAGGATCCCTCGCCCGCGAAACGCCGGACTCCGACATCAATATTATATACGGAGGTATCCCTCATGACGAAACAGGAGATCATCGACCTCTGCGCGAAGACCGCAAAGGAAGCTCAGATCCGGGACGACGTATGCTCCCGGAGCACCCTGATCGGACTGAAGGCTTATTTTGACATTCCCGACGACCTGATCCGCGCCTCATCCAACCTCTGCGGCGGAGCCGGAGCCGCCAGCGGCAGCTGCGGCACCTACACCTGCGGCCAGCTGGCCCTGGGATTGAAGTACAACAGCTCCGTGGAGGAGGAGCTGGAGAACCCCGCGCTCTTCGACGTGACCAGCCGGAAATTCATGGAGTTCCGGGACCGCTTCCTGAAGGAATTCGGCACCACCCTCTGCCCGGAGATCCACAAGCAGGTCTTCGGCCGGGCTTACATCTACACGAAGCCCGAGGATGCGGAGGCATACTTCAAGATCACAGACCACCATATCCGCTGCGCGGAGACCGTGGAGCGGGCGACCCGCCTCATCGCGGAGATGCTCCTGGAGGACGAGGAGGAACAGGCATGAAAAGGCTGCTCGTCATCGGCGGCGTGGCCGGAGGCGCCGGCGCGGCGGCCAAAGCCCGGCGCGTGAGTGAGGACTGGGAGATCATCATGTTCGAGCGGGGAAGCTACGTCTCCTTCGCCAACTGCGGTCTGCCCTACTATATCGGCAAGGTCATCGAGGACCGGGAGGAGCTGCTGCTCTTCTCCCCCGAGCTGTTCAAGAGCCGCTTCAACGTGGACGTGCGGCTGAATACCGAGATCGTGGATCTGGACCGGAAGAAGAAGACCGTCACCGCCCTGGGGCCCGACGGAAAGACCTACAAGGAGAAGTATGACAAGCTGGTGATCGCAACCGGCGGCAAACCCATCACCCTTCCGGTACCCGGCGCTGATCTGGAGGGCGTTTACCATGTTTTTACCGTGCCGGATGCGGATGCCATCGTCTCCAAACTGGAGGTGGGCACCAAATCCGCAGTGGTGGTCGGCGGCGGCTTTATCGGACTGGAGAGCGCAGAGAACCTGGCTGCCCGGGGCGTTAAGGTCACCCTGGTGGAGAAGCTCCCCCAGGTCATGAGCAACATGGATCCTGAGTTCTCCGAGGTCATCATCAAGGAGCTGGAAAAGCTGGGTGTAACGGTGCTTACCGGCGTGGGCATGAAGGCCATCACCGGCAAAGGCGCCGTGAAGGGCGTGGAGCTGGACGACGGGACCAAGGTGAAGTGCGATATGGTGGTCATGGCCGCGGGCGTCCGGGTCAACACGGAGCTGGCCGAGAAGGCGGGCCTGCGGATCGGCGAGACCCGGGGGGTCTGGGTGGACGCCGGTATGCGCACCTCCGACCCGGATATCTACGCCGCCGGGGATATCGCGGAATCCGTCCACCTGGTAAGCGGCAAAAAGGTCCGCATATCCCTGGCCGGCAGCGCCAACAAGCAGGGCCGCGTGGCCGGGGCCAACGCCGTGGGCGGGAACATGCTCTTCCAGGGCGTGCTGGGCACCGCCATTCTCAAGGTCGGCGGCCTCACCGCCGCCCGCACCGGTCTGAGCGCCCGGGAGGCGGAGGACCTGGGAATGGACTTTGAGTCCGTCTATGTGCCCGGTTTTTCCCACGCCACCTATTATCCGGATTCCAAGCCCATCATCATGAAGTACACCGTTCAGAAGCAGACCGGCAAGCTCCTGGGAGCCCAGGCCATCGGCCGGGACGGGGTGGATAAGCGCATCGATGTCCTGAGCACCGCCATCTACGGGAACATGACCGTGTTTGACCTGGAAAACCTGGACCTGGCCTACGCGCCCCCCTTCTCCTCCGCCAAGGACCCGGTGATCGAGGGCGGCATGATCTCCGCCAACATCCTGCGGGGCGAGATGCAGTACGCCTCCCATCTGAAGCTGTCGGAATACCTGGCGGATCCGGATACCGTCGTGCTGGACTGCCGGAGTCAGGCGGAGTGGGACATGGGCCACGTGGAGGGCGCTGTCCTCCTGCCCGTGGACGAGCTCCGGGACCGCTATAAGGAACTGAGCAAGTCCAAGACCTACGTGGTGTACTGCGGCGTGGGCTATCGGGCCTACAACGCCTGCCGCTTCCTGCAGAACAAGGGCTACAAGGTGAAGAACCTGGGCGGCGGCTGGAAGCTCATCAACATGCACAAGGGGATGTGAACATGGCACAGGGTTTGGAAACGCGGCCCTATGTTCCCTGGGCCCTGATGAACGCCTTTATGACGGAGGTGCTCATGGCCTACGGCGTACCTGCCGGTGACGCCGCCATCTGTGCGGACGTGCTGCTGGAGGCAGATCGCCGCGGGATCGAGAGCCACGGCTGCAACCGCTTCAAGCCCATCTATCTGGATCGGATCGATAATGGCACCCTGCTCCCCGTGACGGAGCTGGAGGTGCTGAAGGAGACCCCCACCACCCTGGTGATGGACGCCCACAACGGCATGGGCATGGTGGCCTCCTACCGGATGATGGAGAAGCTCATCGAGAAGGCCCGGATCTTCGGCATGGCCGGAGGCACCATCTGCAATTCCACCCATTACGGCATCGCAGGGTACTGGACCGGCATGGCGGCCAAGGCGGGGATGATCGGCATTTCCGGCACCAACGCCCGGCCCAGCGTGGCCCCCACCTGGGGCGTGGAGCCCATGATGGGCACCAACCCCCTCACCTTCAC
>CAMZJG010000181.1 GCA_947307505.1 uncultured Clostridia bacterium
TAGCTGAACTTGGGCTTGCCGATCTCCTCCACCATCCGGTCGATCAGGGCGATGGCGGGCTTGATGACCTCATGGGCCTTCATGATGCCGTCGAACATCACGTCCTCGGGGATCTGATTGCCTTCGGCCTCGATCATGACGATCTTCTTCGCCGTGGCGGCGATGGTGACGGTCATGCGGGAGGTGTCCTTCTCCTCGGCGGTGGGGTTGAAGAGGTACTTTTCCCCATCCCAGCCCAGGACCACGCCGCCGATGGGCCCGTTCCAGGGCACGTCGGAGATGGCGGTGGCGGCGCTGGCGCCCAGCATGGCGGTGATCTCCGGAGAGCAGTCGGGATCCACGGAGAGCACGGTGCAGGTGATGACCACGTCATTGCGCAGGTCGGAGGGGAAGAGAGGCCGCATGGGGCGGTCGATCATACGGGAGGCCAGGGTGCCCTTTTCGGAGGGACGGCCTTCCCGGCGCAGGAATCCGCCGGGGATGCGGCCGGCCGCATAGAGCTTTTCTTCGAAATCCACGTTCAGGGGGAAGTAGTCCACTCCCTCCTTGGGCCGGGGAGAAGCGGTGCAGCACACCAGAACGGTGGTCTCGCCGTACTTGGTGAGGACGGCGGCGTTGCACAGCTCGGCCAGCTTGCCCACCTCGAAGGAGAGGGGCCTGCCGGCGTATTCCATTTCGTACTTCTTCTGGTTGGGGAATTCTCTGTGGGTGATGATCATTTCGTTTCCTTTCCGCAGACCCGTGCCCTTTAGCACTTGAACCGATTCTGGCGCTCCGCGAACTCGCGGAGTTTTATGCCAGCTCCCGTTCAACTGCTAAAAAAGCCGGTGAACTGCTTTCATAAATTATCGTCCGTTTGGGAAAAAGGGGCTGTTGCGAAAGCAACAGCCCCCTGCTTGGGACTTACTTACGGATGCCCAGCTTGGCGATGCAGGCGCGGTAACGCTCAATATCCTTCCGGGCCAGGTAATCCAGAAGGCTGCGGCGCTTGCCGATCATTTTGAACAGGCCGCGGCGGGAGTGGTTGTCCTTGGGGTGGACCTTCAGGTGCTCCGTGAGGTTGTTGATCCGGGCGGTGAGGATGGCGATCTGGACCTCGGGGGAGCCGGTATCGGTCTCGTGGGTGCGGTTGCCTTCGATAATGGCAGTCTTTTCGTCCTTGAGCATCATGGGGGTATACTTCCTTTCTTCCTGTTTTGCCCGCATTGCTGAGTCGTGGGGGGAAAGGTACGAATCCCACCACCCGGCAGAGGGGCTCAATAAACCGTGCCATTCTAACATAGCTTTCTCCGCTTGTAAAGGGGGATCGAAATGAAAATTCAGAAAAAAGCATAATGTAAGGCGGATTGACCCCTATCCCATACCGGCGGTCCTGTGGTATACTGCGGAAAGAAGCGGAAGCAAAGGAGAGCTGCGGATATGGAAGTCAGGATCCTCGCCATCGGGGACGTGGTGGCCAAGAGCGGCCTGGAGCTGGTCTCCCGGAAGCTCCGAAGCATAAAAAAGCTCACCGGGGCGGATTTCATCGTGGTGAACGGGGAGAATGCCGCCGGCGTGGGGATCACCGCCCGGCAGGCGGAAGAGATCATGGATGCCGGGGCAGACGCCGTCACCCTGGGGAACCATGCCTTCCAGAAGGAGGATATCTTCGACCTTCTGGACGATGCGCCCTGGCTCCTCAGACCGCACAACTATGCGCCTCAGGCTCCGGGCTTCGGGTGGCGGGTCCTGGAGGCCCCCTTCGGTCCCGTGCTGCTCATGAACCTCATCGGCCGCTGCGATATGGATTTCGGACCGGACAACCCCTTTGCCGCCGCGGATCGCATCCTGCGGGAGGCGGGGGATCGGGCAAAGGTGCGGCTTCTGGATTTCCATGCGGAGGCCACCTCGGAGAAGCTGGCCATGGGCTGGTATCTGGACGGGCGTGTCACCGCAGTCTGGGGCACCCACACCCATGTGCAGACCTCCGATCACCGGGTCCTTCCCGGAGGCACGGGGTATATCACGGATCTGGGCATGACCGGTCCCCGGGATTCCGTGCTGGGGATCGACCCGAAGCAGAGCATCCGCATGTTCCTGGGTTATCCCCGGGAACGGTATACCGCCGCCCCGGGTCCTGTGAAGCTGGAGGGCGCCGTATTCACCGTAGATCCCGCAGACGGCCGATGCCTGGAGGTACGGCCGCTGCGAATGGAGGATTGAGCTATGCTGCGTTTTTTGCATGCCGCGGATTTTCATCTGGATTCCCCCTTCGCCGCCCTGGGCGGGGAAAAAGCCGCCCTCCGGCGGCAGGAGCAGCGGCGGCAGCTCCGGGAGCTGGCCGATCTGGCGAAGGGTACCGACCTGGTCCTGCTGGCCGGGGACCTGCTGGACAGCGCCAGGGCTTACGGGGAGACCCGGGAAGCCATGGAGGAGTTCTTCTCCGCCCTGAAGATGCCGGTGTTCATCGCTCCGGGGAATCATGACTATTATACCCCTCAATGTCCCTATGACCGGATGTGTCTGCCGGAAAACATCCATCTTTTTACCAGGGGAGAGCCGGAAGCGGTATCCCTGCCGGAACTGGACTGCACCGTTTGGGGCGCCGCGTTCCGAAGCGACCGGTCCGCTCCGCTCCTCCGTGGGTTCCGGGCTCCGGCGGAAGGGATTCAGCTCATGGTCCTCCATGGCGAGGCAACGGAAGGGCAGAGCAAGTATTCTCCCATCACCCGGGAGGACATGGAAGCCTCTGGGCTGGATTATCTCGCCCTGGGACATAAGCATACCTGCAGCGGTCTGCAGCGGGCGGGAAAAACCTGGTGGGCCTATCCCGGCTGCACCCTGGGCCGGGGCTTCGATGAGACGGGGGAGAAGGGCGTGCTGCTGGGCACCCTGGAGGGAGAGGACTGTACCCTGGAATTCCATCCCCTGTCCGGTCGTCGGTACCGGGACCTGGCGGTGGACGTCACCGGAGCGGAGAGCCCGGAAAGCGCGGTGCTGGCCGCCCTGTCTCCGGACTGGCAGGAGGATATCCTACGCATCACTCTCAGGGGGGAATGGGAGACGAAGCCCGGGACGGAGAGCCTGACGGAAGTTCTGGAGGACCGGTGCTGGAGCCTGACCCTCCGGGACGAGACCCGGCTTACCCGGGATATCTGGAAAATGGCGGACGAGGATACCCTGCGGGGATCCTTCCTGCGGATCCTTCGGAAGCAGTATGAGGCGGCGGGAGAAGAGGAAAAGCGGGAGCGCATCACCCGGGCAGCCCGTTTTGGACTGGCCGCCATGGAATACAGGGAGGACATGTGAGATGCAGATCCGAAAAATGCGT
>CAMZJG010000182.1 GCA_947307505.1 uncultured Clostridia bacterium
CCGTAAAGCCCCAGCCCATATCCCGGAGCATGCCCCGGAGGCGCTCGCTGTCCGCTTCGTTCTGCTGGCAGCCGTAGGTATCCACGAATGCCAGGGGCGGCGCGGGCAGGGCGGCGTTGTGCTCCGCCATTTCCGCTGCGATCTCCCGCTGCCTCGCCAGCTCCTCCGGCGTGACCGTACGGATATTCGGCACCTTCATCCCTCCCGAAAACCGGTTTGAAAACAATCTATTATAGCATGGATCCCGACCTGTGTCCAAGAAAAACACTTCGGGGGCGTTGCAAAACGCCCCCGAAATGCAAATCATGCCCGAAGGGGATACCTTAACAGCGCCTTGCGGGCGGTATTTCATGCGGCGTAAGCCGCATTTCACTCCGCAAAGCGGAATTTCATGCCTGCGGAGCGGGCATTTCATCGGGGATGCTGCATTTTCGCAACATCCCGCGGATCCCGGGCCGGATCATTCGTCAAAAGGCATGCCGCAGTATTCGCACACCGTCCCGGCACCGACGGCGCCGCAGTGGGAGCAGATCTTCTGCCGGTTCGCCTCCCGGACCGCCCGGGCTTCCGCTTCCCGCTGCACCCGGACCTCCGTCTGCTTTTTCCGAAGGAGCTGCCTGATCTGCGGCCAGAACTGCCAGATGAGCAGGGCCGCGCCGATGACGAGGCAGGTGAACCATACGTTGTCCCCGTCGTTAATGGAGTTGAAGGCGGTGAGTATAAACAGGATGCCGAAGATGATGCGCAGCGCGGAGCCGGTCCTGCTCCGGGGCTTTTTCGGGGAAGCGGCGGAGGCCGCAGGGGCGGTGAAGACGCTCCGGGAAGGGGGCGGCATGGCCTGACCGAGACAGTCGGCGCAGGTGTAGGCGTTGGTGCTCCGGTCATGCAGACAATGCTCGGCAACGGGATCAAAGACCTTCCCGCATCGGGAACATTTCACCAGACTGACAGCCATATCCCGGACCTCCCTTCATTCTTGACCTCCATCATAGCATAACGGCACAGGGGAATCAATTTTGTTTCTCAAATACGGGCATCTCCTCCAGGGGGGCGGGAACGGTGACGGTCCGGCCGCCGGAGAAGGTCTCCCCGGTGGACAGCAGGGTCCAGGTCCCGTCGGGGAGGTAGACCTCCCGGGAAAAGGCGTCCGGCTCCAGGATCGGGGCCACCAGATACCGGCTGCCGAACATGTACTGATCCTCCGTCTCCCAGCACCGGGGATCCTCCGGGAACTCATAGAACAGGGTCCTCAGCAGGGGAGCGCCGGTCTCCGATGCTTCCCGGTACAACGCCCGCAGGTAGGGCCGCAGGCTGAGCCGCCGCTCCGTCCACCGGCGGAGGATGGCGTAAGTATCCTCCCCATAGCTCCAGAGCTCGTTGGGCTGTCCCGTGGGAAGGTAGCCGCCGCCCCGGTCCCGGTCATCCAGGGGCGGGATATCGTGGGGGCCCCGGTCCCCGTGCATCCGCAGCACCGGGGAATACACAGCAAACTGGAACCAGCGGACCAGCAGCTGCCGGAACAGGGGATCCTTCACGTCGTCCGTCATAAAGCCGCCGATATCCGTGGTCCACCAGGGGATCCCCGCCAGACCCATGTTCAGCCCGGCGGTGAGCTGGTCCCGGAAGGCTTCAAAGGTGCTGGGCACGTCCCCGGACCACACCACGTTCCCGTATTTCTGGCTCCCGGCCCAGCAGCAGCGGATCAGGTTCACCGCCCCGGGGCCCATGGGTTCATAAAAGGCCCGGCTGAAAAGCTGGGGATAGATGGCGGAGCAGCTCAGGGCGCTGCCATGGGCATAGCGGTAATGGTCGAAATCGTAGACCCCCAGGTCCGGTTCGGCGTTGTCCAGCCAGAAGGAATCCACCCCCAGGTCCCGGTAATTCCGTCTGCAGACGTTCCACACATACTCCCGGGTCTCCGGACGGAAGAAGTCCGCCGTGACGCAGTCCCCCTGGTAGTCGTAGGTCTGGGCGGCGCCCCGCTCCGTGCGCATGAGCAGCCCCTTTTCCCACATGGGGGCGAAATTCTCGCTCCGCCGGTCCACGGTGGGCCACACGGAGACCATCACCCTGACGCCCATCTCATGGAGCTCCCGGATCATGGACGCGGGATCCGGCCAGTACCGGGGATCGAATTTCCAGTCCCCCTGTACCGTCCAATGAAAATAATCGATGACGATCATATCCAAAGGGATGCCTTCGTCCCGGTATTTCCGGGCCACCTCCAGCACCTCCTCCTGGGTCCGATACCGGAGCTTGCACTGCCAGAGGCCCAGAAGATGGTCGGGGAAGGCGGGAGCCCGGCCGGTGACGGCGGTGTATTTCTCAAGGATCTCCCGTGGCGTATCCCCGGCGGTGATCCAATAATCCATCTGCCGGGTGGAGGCGGCGATCCACTCCGTCCGGTTTTTGGCGAACTTCGCTTCCCCCACTGCGGGGTTGTTCCACAGAAAACCGTACCCCCGGCTGCTCACCAGGAAGGGGACGGTGATCTGGCTGTTCCGCTGAGCCAGCTCCAGCACGCAGCCCTTCAGATCCAGCCCGGGCTGCTGATACTGGCCCATGCCGTAGAGCTTTTCCCCGTCATAGCTCTCAAAGCGCACCGTGAGACGGTTCTCTCCGCCCCCGATGACGCCCTTCCATTCCCGGCTCACCAGCTTGAGACAGCGGCTCTCCCGGGAATACGTGCCTTCGTAGTTCCGATAAAATTCCCGGAGCAGGAGCTTTTCTCCCCGATAGAAGGAGATGACGCCGAAAAGGTTCACCTCCGCCCGCAGGCTGCCGCTGGTCACGGAAGCCCCGTCTTCCCCGATCTCGACGCGGCTGTCCGCCGTCTTTGGGGACTCCGTCAGCGCCCGGGGCTCCGCATCCAAGCTCTCGCCCATGGCCGCCCGCACCCGCAGGGCATCCCGCCCCCAGGGCTCCAGACGCAGGGTCTCTCCCAGACGGCGGCAGACGAGAGCGTTTCCCTCCCGGATGAATTCCATGGTTCATGCCTCCCCTCGGGGGTATTGTACCAGATAGGTGGCAGTTTGCCTACAGCCTTTCCTTTTCCCGTGGGAAAAACCGGGATTTTGCCGATTGCTTTTCTTCCCGGATTCCGTTATCCTAAATAACAGATAAATTTGAAAAACTGCGGCGTTGTACCGAAATCCGGCGCCGCCAAAGAATGAATATTTCTGACAGGAGGAAACAGAATCATGGGTAAGCTCGATGGGAAAGTAGCCATCATCACCGGTTCCACTTCCGGCAT
>CAMZJG010000183.1 GCA_947307505.1 uncultured Clostridia bacterium
TGAGGGTGGTGGGGGCCATCTGGCCGCCGGTCATGCCGTAAATGCCGTTGTTGATAAAGATGACGGAGAAATTCTCCCCCCGGTTGGCGGCGGACAGGGTTTCCGCCAGGCCGATGGAGGCCAGGTCTCCGTCCCCCTGGTAGGTGTAGACCAGGGTGCCCGGATTGGTGCGTTTGATGCCCGTGGCTACGGCGCAGGCCCGGCCATGTGGCGCGGTGATGTTGTCGTAGGCCATGTAGTCCATATGGAGGCCGCAGCAGCCGATGCCCAGCACGCAGGCCGTATTCTGCACCTGGTTCAGCTCTTCCAGCACCTCCCCGATGAGCTTCATGACGGTGGAGTGCATGCAGCCGGGGCAAAAGCCGGAGACCTTGTCCTCCTGAATGGTTTTGGTGCGGGTATAGATCTTTTCCATGTTACGCCTCCAAGCTCTTCTTGGCCGCCTCGATGATGCTCTCCCGGCTCATGATGTTGCCGCCGGAGCAGAGACAGGTCGTGATGGGGCAGCGGTCCTTCACCCCGATGGACACGTCCCGCAGGAACTGGGCGGGAATGCTCATTTCCACGTCCAGCACGGCTTTGCACTTGCCGTAATCGATCTTGTCGAAAGCCTTGTAGGGGAAGGGGTTCACGGTGATGGGCCGGATGAGGCCCACGGCATATCCCTCCTGCCGCAGCAGGTTCACCGCGCTCCTGGCGATGCGGGCGGAGATGCCGTAAGCGGCGATGACCAGCTCCGCGTCCTCCAGCCGGTATTCCTCCCAGCGGAGATCCTTTTCCCAGGATTCATACAGGGCGGCGGCCTTTTCGTTGGTGCGCTGCATCACGGCGGTGGACCACTGGCCCGGCTCGATCCAGGCCCGGTGGGCGTAGTCCAGCTCATGGCCCACGATGGCCCAGGGACGCTTGCCCTCTTTGATGGCTTTGACTTCCTCGTCGCTGCGCATGGGGGGCAGCTCTACCGGCTCCATCATGGTGCCGATGACGCCGTCCGCCAGGATCAGCACCGGATTCCGATCCCGATCCGCATAGTCGAAGGCGGCATAGGTCATATCCACCGCCTCCTGCACCGTGGAAGGAGCAAAGACCAGCATCTGGAAGCCGCCGTTGCCGCTGGCCTTGGTGGCCTGGAGGTAGTCCATCTGGGCGGGCTGGATGGAGCCCACGCCGGGACCGCCCCGGGAGACGTTCACATAGACCATGGGGATCCGGGCGGAGGCGCAGTAGGAGATGCCCTCGCTCTTCAGGGCGATGCCGCAGCTGGAGGAGCTGGTCATAGCCCGGGTGCCGGAGGAAGCGGCGCCGTATACCATGCTGATGGAGGCCACTTCGCTTTCCCCCTGGACAAAGGTGCCGCCCACTTCGGGCATGCGCCGGGAGAAGTATTCGGGAATCTCATTCTGGGGGGTGATGGGGTAGCCCGCAAAAAAGCGGCAGCCCGCCCGTACCGCTGCTTCGGCGATGGCCTCGCAGCCCTTCATGAATACTCTGCTCATCCCTCTGCCTCCTTCTCAGCGATACACGTCGATGGCCCCGTCGGGGCACATCTGTCCGCAGATGGCGCAGCCCACGCAGTCCTCCGGCCGGGCCGCCTCTACCACCTCGTAACCCTTGGAGTTGACCGTGCGGCCGATCTCCAGGACGTGTTTCGGGCAGAAACGTACGCAGTAGCCGCAGCTCTTGCAGCGCTCCGCCACGATCTCCACTTTTGCCATTGTTTTCGCTCCTTTATGTGAATTGTATTTGCTCACCAGGGATAGAGGATATGCCGCTTCACCGGGAAGACCGGGCAGGGAAGCAGGGGTTCCACCGCCGGAACAAGGCGTTCCTCCGCTCCCGCAAAGCGGATGGGCCACCGGCCCTCCAGCAGGGCTTCCAGCTGACGGAACCCTTCCAGGATATCCTCCGCCGTCGTCCCTTCTCCCAGATTCGGATTGGCCGCCAGCAGCAGATTCTCAAAGCGCAGATGGGAAACGGTGAGAATATCCGTCAGCACCTGATCCAGCCGTTCCAGGGTGCCGGACCAGGGGCGGTAGGGGTTCACCACATAGTAGACCGCCGTTTCAGGCCGGTTCAGCAGGGGAGCATAGCCCCCGATGCTCCGGGCACCGATATAGTCCCCCCCTACGTCCAGCACGGTGAAAGCGTTTCCGTCCCGCAGCAGACGCATCACGCCGCCGGAAACGGTGGGGGCGTCCATGAACTGCTCTTCATAATGGAGCTCCACCCCGGCCCTTTCCAGCGCGTCCCCCAGGTCCCGGGTGCGGAACAGAGGCTTGGTCATATCCAGATCGAAGAGGTGGACGGGGTCCGGTCCGGCAGCCAGGCGGCAGGCCAGATTCACCGCCAGCTCGCTTTTGCCGCATCCCGCCTCCCCCAGGAAGACGAAATTCCGCTTGCCTTCCGGCAGGGGATAGATCATGATCGTGCCTCCCGGGAAGGTCAGGTGCGGAACCGGACCGCAGTGCCGTAGGCGATCACTTCCGCGGCGCCCTGCATGATGGCGGAGGAGGCATACCGGATATTGACCACCGCATCGGCGCCGAGCTCCTCCGCTTCTGCGACCATGCGCTTTGTGGCCAGCGCCCGGGCGTCGTTCATCATCTCGTTATATTCCTTCAGCTCGCCGCCGACCAGGGTCTTGAGGGCCTGGGAGATGTCCTTGCCGATGTTTTTCGATTGGATCGTGCTGCCCTTGACCAGGCCCAGCATTTCCAGCTCTTTTCCGCTGATGTAATCAGTATTGACCAAGATCATCTTCTTCTCCTCCTTTTATCTCTCTGAGCCTCTGGACGCACACGCCGATCATGGCCGCGCCGAGAAGCACCGGACAAATGCCCAGCAGAAGCCTGAGCAGCGTGCTGTGCAGCAGGGAGATCAGCACGCCGAAATAGAGAATGAAGTACAGGATTACGAGGACGGTGACAAGGATCGGCGCAACCATTTTTCTCCTGTGCCTTTTCACCGTATCCTCAAGCTCACGGGTCTGTTTTTCCGCCATCGTCAGCGCTCATCTCCGATCAGCCAGCCATCCAGGCAGACGCCGCAGCCCTCGTCCACTTTTCGGGCAAAGGCCTCCGGGTAATCCCGCTTCCACTCCGACCATTCTTCGGGGCTGACCTTCTCCACCTGGGCCAGAAAACCGCTGACGGCCATGCCCGTGGCATTCCGGGAGGTGGGGGCGGTGGGGGTGATGGTGTTGATGGCTCCGCCCCGGTCCAGCCAGCCGGGGAT
>CAMZJG010000184.1 GCA_947307505.1 uncultured Clostridia bacterium
GAGAGCTGGGCAAGTACAAGATCAAGAAGTACTTCGATCACTATACAGCATAAGGCCAGAGGAAACTATTCGCCGGTCCCGGATCTCCGGGACCGGCGATGCTTTTTCCGTTCATTCCTCCAGCTCCGGGACGAGCTCTTTGGCATAGGCCCCCGGCTTCCGGCCGAGGTACTCGCAGTGGTTCAGTCCGGGGCGGATGAGGATCCTGGCCCGGGGATACAACTTTTCCGCCACGGGCTTTGCTTTCCCCAGGGAGGGGTCCTTCTCTCCCCATTCGAAGGTCAGACGGCCGACACGCTCCTCATCCAGCGGCACGGCGCAGCCGGAGAGGCAGGCCTTCAGGATCCGGCGGACGCTGTCCTGGCTCAGGGCTCCCAGCTGCTGCGCCATGGTCTTTCCCAGCTTCTCGCCGTAGAGGCGGGAGATCATCCCGACCGCCGAAGACGGGTCCTTCTGCGCCTTCTTATGGATCCGCAGGAAGCCTGTCAGAGCCAGCTGCGACTGGATGCCGTCCTGCTTCCCCAGCGGCACGCCGTCCATGTGGACGGCATGATAGCGCAGGCCGCCCAGCTTCATCAGCTCCATGGCCGTGACGCCCCCCAGGGAGGCTGCGCACAGCAGGCGGATCTCTTCGATCCCCTGCCCGGTCAGCCAGCGGTGCAGCTCCAGGGCCTCCTGTTCCGGCGAGACGAATTCTCCCTGATCCTCCCCGTGCCCGCTCTGGTCGGGAAAGATGAGGTAATGGCTGCCGGGCAGCCGCCGGCCCAGACCGGCGGCCATCTGCTCCCCGGAGAACAGCATCGGATGCAGCAGGAGAACGGCCGGAGCGCCGGGCTCCCCTTCGGTATGGATCACCATGCGGATCCCTCCTTTTTCGACAGTATAATCCCGGCTTCGGCCAAAGGCAAGAGCCGTTTTCCGGCGCGTCCGGAGGGCGCCTTTTTCCCGGATTGCCCGTGTACAACGTCCGGAAAATATGGTATGCTGTACAAAAAGCAACGAGAAAGGGCGTGGAAATATGGCAGAATATAAGAGGATCTCCCGGTACTACCCCGGCTGCGACGGGACGAAGATCGCGGTGGACCTGTATATCCCTGCGACGGAGCAGCGGGTGCCCGTGCTGGTGGAGTGCGGCTATGACGACCGCCGCCGGGCCTTCGATATGCGGAAGGAAACCCTGGAGCGGTTCCTGGAGGCAGGGTACGCCCTGGCTCTCATCGAGCCCCGGGGCTCCGGAGCCAGCTATGGGGTGAGCGAGGGCTTCTTCTCTCCCCGGGATGCGGACGATCTGGCCGTCATCGTGGACGCCATCACCCTGGAACCCTGGTGCAACGGAAAGGCGGGCTCCTTCGGCGGCTCCAACAAGGGCCAGAGCCAGCAGCTCATGCTCACCCGGCAGCCCAAGCGGCTCTTTGCCTCCGCCCCCTGCGACTGCAACCCGGATTTTTATTATCAGAATTTCTGCAATGGGGCCTCCTCCCTGCCCCGGCGGCCCGGCCACCACGCCTCCGCCGAAAACATCGGCACCCCGGTGGACGAGGATCCCGCGCCGGATTACCCCCTGGCCCACGAGGCCCTGGAATGCCACCGCATGAACCTGGGCTTCCTGGAGCAGCATGTTCCCAACATGTTCCGGGACCAGGTGAATCCCCGCATCGGCTACGCCCCCAATCTGGAGATCCCCGCCTGGTCGTATATGGACAAGATCCGCCACGGCCATGTGAAGGTGTACCAGAACGCCGCCTGGTTCGATCCCGGCTGCACCGGGGAGATCTTCGGCTGGAAGAGCTGGGGCGGCAAGCTGCTCCTGGGCCCCTGGCGTCACTGCGAGATCTACCGGGGCGGCAGCGACCTGCCGGGCGGAAGCTTCGACTGGGTCTCCGAGCACATCCGCTTCTTCGATCCCATCCTGAAGGGGCAGGATAACGGCTCCCAGGACGAGCCCCCCATCCTGTACTACACCCAGGGGGCGAAGGAGGGAGAGGAATGGCGCTATGCCGCGGACCTGCCTCTGGACACCCAGACTCAGCCGGACCTGTACCTCACTCCCGACGGAGGACTGACGGAAGAGGACGCCCCGGCGGGGAAGATGGACTACACCGTGCGCAATGACCTGACCCTCTACCCCGGCTTCGGGAAGCTGGACCGGCGCATCACTGCGGACATGGGGGAATACGAAGGCAAGAGCCTCTGCTTCACCCTGCCGCCCCTGGAAAAGGACCTGGAGCTCACGGGCATCCCGGTGCTGAATCTCTGGGTCACCTCCACCCATACGGACGGGAACTTCATCGCCGCCCTGGACGAGGTTTTGCCGGACGGCTCCAGCTCCTTCATCACCGAGGGAGCCATGCGGGCCAGCCACGCCAAGCTCAGTCCCGGCACCATCCGGGACGCCTTCGGGGTCCCCTATCACCGGGGGTTTCAGGCGGACGCAGTGCAGCTCAGCCCGGATAAGCCCACCCTTCTGGCCTTCAACCTGGAAGCGACCTCCCGGATCGTGAAAAAGGGCAGCAGGCTCCGCATCGCCCTGAGCTGCGGCGGCAGCGGCTACGACCAGCCCGAGGGCTTCCCGGAGGAGATGCCCACGGTGACAGTACATACCGGCGGCCGCTTCGCCTCCTTCCTGCGCCTGCCGGTGATCGCCCCCAATGTGACCCGGTTCACCGGCACCCTCACCCTGGACGGGAAGCCGGAGCCCGCCAGCGTGTACGCCTTCAAGCGCAGCGTATACATCGAGCGCAGCGGCAGGCGGTGGCGGAAGTTCGACTGCCTCCAGGTCTATCCCGACGGGGATCACATGCGCTTCGTCACCCGGGCCTTCACCGCCGTGCGCCGCCCCATCGCCGGAGGCATGGCCCTCACCATCGCGGTGCCCGGCCTGGCCTTCACCGGCAGCGGGAAGCTGCCGGATACCGGGACTCTGGGAGAGACCAGTTGGGAAATCAAGCGCGCCATGCCCGGCTTCCCCGGGCCCCGGCTCCCCAAAACCACGTACCGGAACCTGTACGTGGCCACGGTGCCCGTTTCCAAGGAAGCCCCCGGCTCCTCCAATCCTCAGCCCAGGCATACCCTGGACCTGATGGTGGACGTGATCCTGCCGGAGACCGGAAAGGCCCCCTATCCCTGCTGCGTATATATCCACGGCTTCGGCGGTTCCAACCATGATTTCGAGGCCACCGCCCCGGATTTCCTGGCACGGGGCATCGCCGTGGCCTCCATCGACTACCGTCT
>CAMZJG010000185.1 GCA_947307505.1 uncultured Clostridia bacterium
CCCATGCCGAAGGCGATGCCGGAGCCCATGGCCGCCAGGATGGCGGCGATCTCGTCCGCGCTGCCCTGGGCGGAACGGAAGCGGATCAGGCCGAAGGCCCCGCCGATGGCGACTCCCGCGCCGATGTTGCCGTTCACAAAGGTGATCACGGCGGCGACTACGAAGGGGATCAGAGCGCACACGGTGAAAAAGCGCTTCGTGGACCCCACCCGGAAGCTCATGATCCAGGAGTAGAGCAGGCCGGAAACAAGGGCGGCGGCGGCCATCAGGAAGAACTGGGCCGGGGTCACCGCGGCGGAATAGATGGAATCGAACATCTTGCATTCTCCTTTCTCATGCGGCGCCGAGCAGATGCGGCGGGGTGAAAATGATCGTGGTTTCTCTCTGCTTTGCCAACTCTCTTTTCCAGGCCTCCCCGTATTTGGAGAAGCTGCTCTTGAAGATCCCCTCCTGGCTGAGGATCCCGGAGAGCCAGAGGGGCATGGCCCCCTGGACCTTGATCTCCAGGATGCTCCGGCCTTCCTCCAGAAGGGGGATCCCCTCCAGAGAGGAGGTGAGATCCAGGTCCTCCGTCCGGTATCTGGGCCGCCGGTCGATGGTCAGCCGCAGGTCCCCGCCGGGCTGGAAGTAGGCCGTGCGGTCGTATATGATGAGACAGGCGGGCCGCAGACCGGGATAATGGTCCCGGAAGTAGGCAAGCTCCCTGCCGATCTGTCCGTCCCCCGTGACCTCCTCTCCCGCGAAGAAGCGCTCCGCTCTGGGGACGGTGGTCTGGACCCGGCGCTTGTAGACGACGCCGTCGTATTTCCGCTTCAGCTCCAGATACACGGGAGAATCCTTCGTTGCCAGGCCGTAGGAGCGCAGGCGGAGCTTTTCCTTGAATATGGGCTTTTCCAGGCTGGCCCGGATGAGCCGGGCGTCCGGGGTATCATAATAGAGGGACGAGATGGAGGTGAGGCCGAAGGCGTCGGCCTCCATATATCCCTCCAGCCGCTCCAGGAGCCGGTCCGTTTGGCTCCCGTCCAGCAGGTATTTCAGTTCGAAGCGCTGCATCACGCTGATCGCCATGTCCTTCGCCTCCTGTTCGTTTGCTGGCCCGAGTGTACTGCAGAAAGATTGAGGAAGGATTGAAGATGGGTGAAAAAATCTTCAACACTATTTCAATGATCGGCGGTATAATGAAAGGAGAAAACCGTTCCCTGCGGGGAACGGCCGAAAGCGGGGGAAGGGAATGAAGATCCTGATCGTGGAGGACGAAGAAGGCCTGCGGGAGGCGCTGGTCCGCACCCTCACGGGGGAAGGATATCTGGCCGACGGCGCCGCGGACGGGGAGGAGGGCTATCAGCTCATCTGCTCCGGCCTGTATGATCTCGTCCTGCTGGACATCATGCTGCCTGTGTACGATGGGCTGGAGGTCCTGCGCCGGATCCGGAAGCAGGGCTTCCAGGTGCCCGTGATCATGCTCACCGCCCGCGGCACTCTGGAGGATAAGGTGGGGGGCATGGACCTGGGGGCGGACGACTATCTCACCAAGCCCTTTGCCATGCCGGAACTGCTGGCGCGCATCCGCATGGTCTCCCGCCGGGGAGCCGGGATCTCCGTCGATCCCCGCCTGAAGGTCGGGGACCTGTTTCTGGATACCCAGACCTATACCCTGTCCTCGGCGTCCGGCAGCCGCAGCGTCCGCCTGGGGGCCAAGGAGTACCAGCTCATGGAATACCTGATGCGCAACGCGGACCGGGTCCTTTCCCGGGAGCAGATCACCCAGCGGGTCTGGGGCTACGACGCGGACGCGGAATACAACAATGTGGACGTCTACGTCTCCTTCCTGCGGAAGAAGATGAAATTCGTCCAGTCCCGGGCTCGGATCACCGCGGTCCGGGGCGTGGGCTATGAACTGGAGGCGGAGGAATGATCGGCAGTCTGCGTCGGAAGGTCTTCTGGAGCATCCTCCTCAGCGCGGCGGGGGTGCTGCTGGCGATCCTCCTGGCGATCAACGTTTTGAAGCTGGTACAGATGGCGTCCAAGGAGGAATCGATCCTGGATTCCGGCCGGATGCTGCTGGATCCGGAGATCGGCGCCGGACGTGAGCGGGACGAGCTCCGCGGCGGAGGACGGAACAAGTCCGAGCTGATCCGCTCCGTTTCCCAGGATGAACTGGGGGCGGTGCTGCTGTCGGAGGATGGCGCGGCGATTGTCCGGATCGGCTGCGCGGAGCAGATGGAAGGGAAGACCCTGGCTGCCGTCGCCGCAGCCGCTCTGGCGGATCCCGATGGGAAAGGCCGCGCCCAGGGATGGATCTATCGGACCGTTTCCCGGGAGGAGGGAACGGGGGTCGTCCTGCTGAACGCCGCCTCTCTGCGAAGGGAGATTTGGGAGTCGGTCCTGCTCTCCCTGGCGGCTTTCGCCGCCGCCTGCTGCCTGTTCGCGCTGCTGGCCCGGCTCCTGGCCCGGGCCATCGTCCGGCCGGTGGAGGAGAACATGCAGATGCAGAAGCGCTTTGCAGCCGATGCGAGTCATGAGCTGAAGACTCCTTTGACGGTCATCGACGCGAACGCCTCCGTCCTGGAGCAGACCGTGGGCCGGAACAAATGGCTGGATTATATCAAGGAGCAGACGGGACGGATGTCCGAACTGGTGAACGAGCTGCTGCAGCTCTCCAACCTGGACGAGGCCCGGGATAGCGGCGGACCTCAGCCCAGGGAGCGGTTCGACGCAGCGGAGGCGGTGATGTCCGCGGCGCTGCCCTTTGAGAGCGTGGCCTTCGAGCGGGGCGTAGATCTGGAGACGGATACGCCCAATGCCCTGGATATGCTGGGGAACCGGAAGGAGCTGGAGCAGCTGGCGGCGATCCTCATCGACAACGCGGTGAAGCATGCCGCGGAGGGGGGGACGGTCCGGGTCTCCCTGAGGAAGGCTCCGGCGCATGGCGGCCGGAAGGCGGCTCCGGAGCTGGAGCTGCGGGTGGCCAATCCCGGGGAGGAGATCCCGCAGGAGGCGCTGCCCCACCTGTTCGACCGCTTTTACCGGGTGGATGGATCCCGGGTCCACAAGGCCGGGAGCTACGGTCTGGGCCTGGCCATCGCCAAGGGTCTGGCGGAAAAGAACGGAGGCAGCATCACCGCCTCCTCCCAAAACGGGCTCACGGAGTTCACGCTGCTGCTGCCCCTGAATTGAAAGAAACCGGCCGGTCCGCCATGGCGGACCGGCC
>CAMZJG010000186.1 GCA_947307505.1 uncultured Clostridia bacterium
ATGAAGCTGCGCATAGGAGATACCATTCCCGATATGCCGGTGCAGACCGCCTACGGCACGGCGGACAGCCTCTACGGCCTCATCGGCGGCAAGAACACCCTGATCTGGGCGGTGCGGTACATCGGCTGCCCTCCCTGCCATCTGGACACCCACCGGCTGGCGGAGCGGTACGGGAAGTTCAAGGCCGCCAATGCCAACGTGGTGGTGGTGATGCAGTCCGACCCCGCCGTGTTCCGGGAGGCCACGGAGGGAGAGGCCATCCCCTTCGATATCCTCTGCGACCCGGAGATGAAGTTCTACAAGGCCCTGGAGATCGAAGCCGCCAGGGACCGGGACGAGATGACCGGCAAGGACCTGGGCGGCCTGGAAAAGCTCATGGAAAAAGGCGCGGCCTGCAAGGAGCTGGGGTATGAGCACGGCAAGTACGAGGGGGACGAGATGCAGCTCCCCGCCGTCTTCGTGGTGGACGGGAAGGGCACGGTGAAATACGCCCATTACGCCCGGTACATCGCGGACCTCCCCCCCTATGACGATATGGTGAAGTTTATGGAGGACCTGAACCGGTGATCCCGGAGCTCCGCGCCTTTCTGGATGAAAAGGGCCGGCTCACCTCCCTGCCCTCCAAATACAAAAAACAGCTGGCGGCGGTGTGGTATCTGGCGGACAGGCTGGAGCCCGGGCGGGACTATACCCAGGATGAACTGGGGGACGCGCTGGACGCCTGGCATACCTTCCACGACCCCGCCGCTCTCCGCCGGTATCTGACGGACCTGGGCCTCATGACCCGGGAGCGGGACGGCTCCCGCTACCGCCGGGCGGATACGCTCCCTTCCCTGGCGGAGTTCCTGGGGCGGAACATCTAGGGAGACCCGGAAGAAACACATCGGGAAACGGAGGACCTGCGCGTGGAAACGCTGTGCATACGATGCGGACACCCGCTCTGGGAAAAGACGATCGCCTTCGCCCGGAACTCCTCCTGGCGAGCCGGCCCCGTTCTGGCCGAACGGATGGAGCGTAACGCTTTTCAGGATTGGGAACGGGTGATCGCCGCGGTGGAGGAAGGGCGCGTCGTGGGGTACTGCACCTTTACGGAGCAGGACGAGCTGCCCGAAGCTTACGGCTTTTCCCCTTTTATCGGCTTCGTCTTTGTGGACGAAGGGCGCCGGGGAAACCGGATCTCCCAGGGCATGATCGAAGCGGCCCTGCGTTACGCCGGCAGCATCGGGCATGAGACCGTCTATCTCATGAGCGGCGAGCGGGGCCTGTACGAAAAATACGGATTCACGAAGCTCGGGGACTATGATACCATCTATGGGACCCGGGACCAGCTGTTCTGCCGGAGCACATCGGATCCCGCATAGAGAGAGGAGGGGCTTCTTTGGATTATCGCCGTCTGCCTTTTGAACAGTATTTCATCAACACCAGCGAGGACTACAACCGCAGAGGCGGCGTCTCCCGCCCCATTGAATACACCGCGGTCCGGTACACCAACACCGCTCTGGAGCGCCTGCTGGGGATCCGCCACGAGGTCAACTACGAGATCCATTATGAAGAGGACCGGAACGTGATCCAGCTGAATTTCCAGCGCACGGTGGGCTTTTCGGACTGGATCGCCAACGTGGGCGAATTCGCAGTGAAGTATTACGACTCCATCGAGTTCGAGGGTCAGCCCCTGCAGCTCCGGGTGCACCGGGGATGGGGCGATATGTATCTGACCATCAAGCGGGAGGTCCGGAAGCAGTGGCTGCTTCTCCATGAGCAGCATCCCGGGGCCGAGACGGAGATCCTGGGCTGGTCCCTGGGCTCGGGACAGGCGATCCTGTGCTGCCAGGACCTGAACTATAATTTCGGCGTCAGATCCCACCTCTATACCTTCGGGAGCGTCCGGCCCTTCAAAAGCATCCGTTCCAATGCCGACCGCATGAAGAAATACCTGGACACGCTGTGCAAAGAGTGCTGGAACTTTGCGGATATCAACGATATCGTCACCTATATGCCCCCCTTCCGGGGATTTCTCATGATCAACCGGGTGGACCTTGGTACCGGCCTGCGCCGCTCCCTCTTCCGTCTGCTGGACCCCTACCGCTACCACACGGGCTACGACCGGGCGGAGCTGTACGCCGGTCTGGAGGAGAAAAGCCAGGCGGCGAAGGACTGACGGGGAAAGCGTGGTACTGGATCCCATATATGCAGAAAAAGGAGCGCCTCGCCGGCGCTCCTTCGTTTTTTGTCTTTCCGCTTATTTCAGCACGCTGTCCAGGAATTTGAAGATCCTGTCGATATTCTCCTTCGTGATGTAGGCCGGGTCCCCGTGGAGGGCGCCGGGGAAGATATCCAGCTCCGCCCGATCTTCGCCGCACACGGCCCGGATCCGGTCCACCAGCTCCAGGGAGGCCTTGTAGGGCACGATCTGGTCGTGGTCGCCGCACTGGATGAGCACCCTGGGCATGGCGGGGGTGACCCAGGTCTTGCAGTCCGTCAGATATCCCAGGGCCCTGCACTTCCGGGTGTCCCCCCCGGCGAACATATCCGCGAAGTTGAAGACCTCCTTCGCTCCGGGGAAGGGGCCCTGGTCGAAGCTGAACTGGGCCTGCATGGCCAGGTCGTATACACCAAAGAGGCCGATGGCGGCTTTTACCCGGCTGTCTCCCCCCATGGGGGCCTCCGGCCCGTCGAAGGCGGGGACCTCCTGGGTAGCCGCCGCGAAAAGGGCATGGTAAGCCCCTGCGCTGTCCCCGGCGATGGCGAAACGCTCCGGATCCAGATGGTATTCCCCGGCATGGGCTTTCAGCCACCGGAGGGCGGCCTTGGTATCGTACACCGGCAGGGGGAAGACCCCCTCCGGCAGCAGGCGCTGCTCATAGCTCACCACGGCGTAGCCCCGGACGATGCCGTCCGAAACATAGAGCATCTGGTCGTCCCGCTTGTCCCCGCCGATGAAGGCGCCGCCGTGGATGTACACGATGGTGGGAAAGGGTCCTTCCCCGGTCTCCGGCAGATAGATATCCAGCTTCTGTTTGGGATGCTCCCCGTAGGCCAGGTCCAGGAACTTCCGCTTCACCCGGCTCACGTCCAGACTGCTGTTCATGGGATTGTCTCCGGGTACCTTGACGAATTGATCCATGATCTCCGCTCCTTTTCATCATAAAAAGCAAGCCTGCCGGTATCGTACCGGCAGGCACAGATTGCAGACGAGCCCGCAAACGG
>CAMZJG010000187.1 GCA_947307505.1 uncultured Clostridia bacterium
GATGGCGCTGCATCCGGGCGATGCCCTTGAGGGCCAGATTGTTCGCCTCGCTGGCCCCGGAGGTATAGATGATCTCGAAGGGTTGGACGTGCAGCAGCTCCGCGATGCCGACCGTCGCGTCGGCCAGTGCCTCCCGCGCCGCCCATCCCGCCGGGTGGTTCGCGTTGGGATTGCCGAACCAGCGCCGCTCCGCATCCAGAAAAGCCTCCAGCACCGACGGGTCTGCCGGCGTGTTCGCGGAATAATCCAGGTAGATCATGGCTGCGGCCTCTCCTGCGCAAGGTCTCTGACCACCTCGGCGGCGATGATGAGTCCCGCCACGGAGGGGACGAAGGCCGTAGAGCCGGGGATATCCCTGCGCTGGGTACACTTCCGGACCGTTCCCGGCGGGCAGACGCAGTGCTGCCTGCAGCTGATGGACATATCCTCCAGAGGACGGATCGGCGTCTCCCGGGAGTAGACCACCTTGAGGGAATCGATCCCCCGCTTCCGGCATTCCCGCCGCATGACCCTGGCCAGGGGGCAGACCGAGGTCTCATAGATGTCCGCCACCTCCAGCGCAGCGGGGTCCACCTTGTTGCCCGCGCCCATGGAGGAGATCACCGGCACGCCCGCCTTTTTCGCGTTTTCAATGATCGCCAGCTTCCCGCTCACCGTGTCGATGGCGTCCACCACATAGTCATAGTCGTGAAAATCGAACTGATCCTGTGTCTCCGGGAGGTAGAAGGTCTTGTAAGTCCGCACCTCGCATTCCGGGTTGATCTCCCGGATGCGCTCCTCCGCCGCGTCCACCTTGTATTTTCCCACGGTTTTCCGGGTGGCGAGGATCTGGCGATTGAGGTTGGTGATGCACACCCGGTCATCGTCGATGAGGTCCAGCGCTCCCACGCCGGAGCGGGCAAGGGCCTCCACCACATAGCCGCCCACGCCGCCGATCCCGAACACGGCGACCCGGGAGGCGGCCAGCCTCCGCATATTGTCCTGACCGTACAGAAGCTGCGTTCTCGAAAACTGATTCAGCATTCTCTTTCCTCTTCCAGTCCCTGTATCTCCAAAAGCTCGATGACCTCCTGCCCGCGCACGGTCAGGGCCATGCTGCCGTGCAGGGGATACGCCCGGTATTCCGCATAATCGTAATTCAGAAGCGGGATATCATAGTCCACCCGGATCAGTCCCCGGTTGGCCAGGGAGGAGATCGTCTCCGGCAACACTTCCTTTTCCCCGCTGCCGGTGAGAAAGACCGGCGGCCCCGCTTCCTGCTTTGCCGCCGCCGGCAGAAAGGGCAGCTCGGCAAAACGCAGCAGGAATCCACATTCCTCTTCGGTGAGCTGCTGAACGCCTGTGCATCCGGCGCAGCCGCCCGCGCAGCATTTTCCGCAGTGATCGTGTGCACAAGTTTGATTCGCTTCCATGTTCCTCAAATCTCCACGCTGGTGATGGTCCCGCCGCCCAGCACCAGATCTCCGTCATACAGCACCACGGCCTGGCCCGGCGTCACCGCCCGCTGGGGTTCGTCGAATTCCAGCCTAAGCCGCGTTTCCCCGCAGGGAAACACGGTGGCTTCCCGCTCCTCCTGCCGGTATCGGGACTTTGCCCTGACCCGCAGGGGACCTTCCGGCGCGGGGATGGAGAGCCAGTTCACCTCGTCGGCAAGGAGGGCCCGGGAATACAGGGCTTCCTCCGGCCCCACCGTGACCGTGTTTTTCTTCACGTCCTTGCGCAGAACGTATACCGGCTCTCCCAGAGCGACGCCCAGCCCCTTCCGCTGGCCGACGGTATATTGGGCGGCGCCCTTGTGGGTGCCCACCACCTCGCCCCGCTCATTGAGCACCTTTCCCTCCGGCAGCTCCCGTCCGCGGAACCGGGCCAGGAAGCGCCCGTGATCCCCGTCCGGCACGAAGCAGATGTCCTGGCTGTCGTGCTTTTCCGCGTTCACAAAGCCCAGCCTCCGGGCGATCTCCCGTACCTCGGCCTTGCGCAGCGAGCCCAGGGGAAAGAGGACGTGCGCCAGCTGGGCCTGGGTCAGCATATACAAAACGTAGCTCTGGTCCTTGCTCCGGTCCAGAGCCTTTTTCAGCAGATACCGTTCGTTTTCCCGGTCGTATTCGATGCGGGCATAATGGCCGGTGACCACGTATTCCATGCCCTCTTCGGCGGCGTACCGCAGCAGCCGCTCGAATTTCAGATAGCGGTTGCAGTCGATGCAGGGGTTGGGCGTACCGCCGCTTTCGTAGGTACGGGCGAATTTCTCCATGACGCAGGCCCGAAACTCCGCCGTGAAATCGGGCACGGTGTGGGGGATGTCCAGCCGGAAGGCCACCTCGGCTGCGTCGTCGATGTCCGCCTGGGAGCAGCAGGTATGGGCGAGGCTGCGCCCGATATCCGGGTTGCGGAAGAGACGCATGGTGGCTCCCGTGCAGTCATAGCCCCGTTCCAGCATCAGAGCGGCGGCCACGGAGCTGTCCACGCCGCCGCTCATGGCAATAAGGGCGGTCTTCTTATGGGCTGACATCCGCGATCAGCACCTTCATTTCTCCCCCGCAGACCATGCCCTCTTCCTCTGCGATGTCGCTGCTCATGTCCACGGTGACGCTGCGCTGTGTTCCGCTGCTGATGATCCGGTAGGCGTCCTTCAGCACCGCGCCTTCTCCGCAGCCCCCGCCGATGGTGCCCACGGTGCGCCCCACCTTATCCACCGCCATCATGGCGCCGGATTTCACCGGGGTGGAGCCGCTGGTCTCATAAACCAGCAGCAACGCCTTCGGCACGTCGTCGCAGGCCAGGAATTCCAGCAGCCTGAGATCGATGTCCTCGGCGGCGAGCCTCGTTTCCTTGGAGCGGCGGTCCAGCCCGGCCCGACGGCATTGGATCAGCTCCGCCACGATGGAAATGGCGATCTCCTTCACCGTCAGGGCGTTGATATCGAGGCCGATGGGAGAGTGGATGCGCCGGAGGGCATCCGGGGAAAAGCCTTCCCCCTCCAGCTGCCGCAGGAGCAGGGCCACCCGCCGCCGGGAGCCGATCATGCCCAGGTATTTGGGATAGGGACCGGGCAGCAGCGCCCGCAGGCAGTCCGCGTCGTAGCGGTGGCCCCGGGTGATGACGCAGACGTAGTCCCGCTCCGTGACCTGCAGGCGGCGGATGGCGTCGGGAAAGTCGCTGCATACGATCTCGGCAGCGTCGGGCATCAGGGTGTGGTTGGCAAA
>CAMZJG010000188.1 GCA_947307505.1 uncultured Clostridia bacterium
CCGCAGGTCCAGGTGACGGCGGCGCTCCGCAGACCCAGCAGGAACCGGAGCTGGGTGCCGGAGAGGGTCGTATCTCCCAGCTTCACCGTGAGCAGCCTGCCGCTTTCCGAATACACGGCTTCCGTCAGCCAGCTTTCCCCCGGCCCCGTCAGTAGGATGCCGGGGTATTTTTCTGCCGCCGTCCGCCGCAGTTCGTCGTAGGACAGGGTCACGGCGCTGGTAAAATCCGGGACCGTGTCCGCCGTCTCCGGGCTGGATACGCTGCGGAGATAGGGAAGGGCCTCCGGCCAAACGTTCTCGCTGGCCTCCGTGCTGCCGGGACTGCAGGCATGGAAGGCGGCGAAAATGGGCTCGCCGCCGTAGAGGAGGATCTGACCGTCCGTAGCCGTCACCGCTTCCCGGACTGCGGCGGACCAATGGTCGTATTCCTCCCCCCAGCGTGTCCGGAGTTCCCCATCGGAGAGCCAGGCCTTGCAGCACCCCGGGTCCGAACAGCAGGCCCCGTCCGGGTGGGGGGAATGACCCAGCTGCCGCCAGACCGTATCCGTCCGGGCGGCCACCGCCTGGGCCTTTAGAGCTTCGGCGGGGAAGGAGGCGGGCATCTCCGCCGCCACCACCCCGGGCAGATATTCCGCCATGCTCAGGTCAAGGATCCCTTCCGGGGTGATGAGCTTCACCCGCCGTTCCCCGTCCGGACTGAGGGGGAACTCCTCCTCCGGCTCGGGGAAAACCGCCGGTTCCGGGGAAGCCGTCTCTGCGGCGGCGGGGGAGAGGGCCGGGGTCTCCGCCGCCGGGGCCGCGGGCAGAGAACGGAGACGGGCGAGAAGCAGAGCAAACAGGATCAGAGGCAGTATCGTACAGGCTCCCAGGCGGAGGCAGCGGCGCAGTTCCTTCATGAAACATCCTTCCTTTTTCCTGTCGTTTGTGCTATGATAATCCAGATGCAAAGTACCTTTTTCGGGAAGGACGGTAGGGTAATGAAAAAATCGGGGATCGTCTTTGTCCTGGTCTCCCTGTTTCTGTCCGCGGCGGCCATGCTCCTGCGGAAGCTGGAGCTGCTGACGGTGCTGGACGCGGGAGGACTGGCGGTGTTCAAGCCGGTTACGGCGATACTCATCGTCCTCAGCGCCCTGGCAGCGGTCTTTTTCCTGCTCTTTGCCCGGCATGAGGAGGATAAGGCGGAAAAGCCGGTTTCCTTTGCCTCCTTCCGCTCCCTGGGCATCCCCGGAGTGGTTTTCGGAGCGGTGTGCCTGGTGATCCAGCTTATGGGCGCCTGGCTGCTTTTCCGGCAGTGGAAGACCGGCGGCGGCACGCTGGTCCTGATCCTCGCCATTATGGCCGGTCTTGCCGGCGCAGGATGGCTCTGCCTTCGCCTGGAAGAGTGGCGGGGGAAGAGCATGGGTTCCCGTTTCCTGGCGGGCTGCCTGGTCACGCTGTTCTACTGCCTCTGGCTCATCAGCTATTATCATGATAATGCCTCCGAGCCTTCCCTGATCCTGACGGTGTATGCGTTCCTGGCTCTGTGCGCCTGCTGCGTCGCGGGCTACAGCTATACCGGCGGCTGCGTCGAACGGATGAAGCCCCGCTTTGCCCTGTTCTTCTGCGGCCTGGCCCTGTATCTTTCTCTGGTGGCCATGGTCCGGCAGGAGCTCGGCGCTTATCGGATCTTCTGGCTGGTCTCCGCCCTGCAGTTCTGCCAGTGCGGTCTGGTGCTCCTGTCTCCCGGGGATCCGGTGAAGGTCCCGGAGACTGCCGGCGAACCGGAGCCCGACGAGCCGGCGGAAGCGCCCGAGGAGGAAGCGCCTGCGGAAGAAACGGAGCCCCCCGCCCCGGAGGGGGAGGAGGGCTGAGGAATGCGCCTGTTTGCCGCCCTGCCTCTGGATGAGGCGGGGATCCGGGAGCTGGTCCGCTACCGCCAGGGGCTGGAGCGGATGGGGGTGAGGGGAAACTTCACCCGTCCGGAGAACCTGCATATCACCCTGGCCTTCCTGGGGGAGCAGCCGGAGTGGGAGACCGCGGCGGAGGCGCTGGAAACGGTGGAGATCGTGCCCGGCCTGCTGCGGCTGGACCGGCTGGACAGCTTCGGGAAGGGAGGCATCCTGGGGATCTGCCCCTCGGAGGACGCGCCGGTCCGTTCCCTGGCTGCCAACGTGGAAAAAGCCCTGCGCGCCGCGGGCTTCGACCTGGAGAAGCGGCGCTTCCGGGCCCATGTGACCCTGTGCCGGGATCTTCAGGCTCCGAAGGGCTGCGTTCTGCCGCCGCCTCCCGCCGTGGAGGTCCCGGTGGAGGAGATCGTGCTGTATCTCTCTCATCGCCCCAAAGGGCGGCTCACCTATACGCCCCTGTGGCGTAAAAAACAGGGCCTCCCGGAGACGCAAATTTCGTCGTTTTTCCCCGAATAAGGGAATTGCGCAGCGATACAGACTATGTTAGAATCCAGTATATTTTGCAGGGTGTATGCCCGAGCTGACTGATGGAGGTAGAGCCAATGAACGAAAACAAGCGTCCGGAAACCATGCAGCGCATCACCACCCCGGCCCTGGCGGAGGCGTTCATCGCCGAACAGCTGGAGGCGCTGCGGAAACAGATCGGCGGCAATAAGGTCCTGCTGGCCCTGTCCGGCGGCGTGGACTCCTCCGTGGTGGCCGCCCTGCTCATCAAAGCGGTGGGCAGTCAGCTCACCTGCGTGCATGTGAACCATGGCCTTCTGCGGAAGGGCGAGCCGGAGCAGGTCATCAAGGTCTTCCGGGAGGAGCTGGGCGCAAACCTCATCTATGTGGACGCGGTGGACCGCTTCCTGGATAAGCTGGCCGGCGTCGCGGATCCCGAGAAGAAGCGGAAGATCATCGGCAAGGAGTTCATCGACGTATTCGCCGAGGAAGCCCGGAAGCTGGACGGCATCCGTTTCCTGGCCCAGGGCACCATTTATCCCGATATCCTGGAATCCGGCCCGGTGAAGAGCCACCATAACGTGGGCGGCCTGCCGGAGGATCTGAATTTTGAACTGGTGGAGCCCGTGAAGTTCCTGTATAAGGACGAAGTCCGGGTAGTGGGCAAGGCCCTGGGCCTGCCGGATAATATGGTCTACCGTCAGCCCTTCCCCGGCCCCGGCCTGGGAGTCCGCTGCGTGGGCGCCATCACCCGGGACCGCCTGGAAGCCGTGCGGGAGAGCGACGCCATCCTGCGGGAGGA
>CAMZJG010000189.1 GCA_947307505.1 uncultured Clostridia bacterium
GGGTTGAGCCGGTTGATGGAGATGGTGTTCACGGTGGAGGCGGGGGCTTCGAGGATGCGGGGGTCGTCCTCATACTGCTCCTTGGCGGCGGCGCTCAGGCTCACCTGATCGAGTTCGCCGTTGAGGAACAGCTCGAGGGCGGTGTTGGCGTCCTTCACGACGACCATGTTATAGGCTTCGATCTTGATGAGATCGGGGAACACGTAGTTCTCGTTCCGCTTCATGGTGTAGGAGACGCCGGGCTGGAAGTCGGTCAGGATGAACGCGCCGCAGCTCATCCACTTGTCCAGGGACGTGCCGTAGGAGCAGGAGGTCCTATCCTCGCTCATGCAGGCCTCGTACAGCTTCTCGTTGACGATGGTGGCCCACTTGCGGCCCAGCTGCCGGATCACGTCGATCTGCTCGGCATAGGTCTCGCAAATGATCTTCACGGTGTACTCGTCCACTTCCTGGATACCCACTTCGCTGAAGTCCACCGTCTCGCCGGAGGAAGCCTGGGACATGTACTTCTCCGCGTTGACGATGGTGATGTAGTCAGCCGCCACGCTGGCGCCGCGGCTGGTCAACAGCTTCGGATCCAGGGCCATCTTCATGGAGTACACGAAGTCGTGGGCCGTGATCTTGTCGCCGTTCTCCCAGGTGAGGCCCTGACGGATGGGGATGATCCACTCCGTCTGTTCGTCGTTCTGGGGGATGGGCAGTTCCGCGGCCAGCTCCGGCACATAGTGAGAAGTGCTGCCGTCCTCGGTGGGCACTTCCGCATAAGGTTTGAGCAGGGTGCCCTTGACGAGATCCTCCGCGTCGGCGTCCGTGTTCTCATGGGGGTTCAGGTTGGTGATCTCGGCCGTGGTGTACATGTGCAGGGTGCCGTAGGGCTTGGTCTCTTCGCCTGACGCATAGGCGCCGAAACAGGTCAGCGCGAACACGAAGGCGATCAGGAGCGATACTACTCTTCTTTTCATGGTCTTGTCCTTTCTGTTTTATTTTCCTGGAAAAGCCTGTGGGCTTTTACATTCCAAATGAATTGACAATGGCGCGTCCCCGTCTATATAATGAAGCAGAAACGAGGTGGCGTATGGATCGGCTGAAAAACAATTCTCTCCTGCTTCCCGTGGGGGCGGCGCTGCTCCTGGGCTTCATTGGGGCGGCCATCAAGGCGGCTTCTCCCCTCCATCGGCTGGCCAACGGCCTGTTCTTCGGGGGCGGGGCGGCGCTGCTCGTCGGCCTCGTGCGCCTGGTCCGGCGGCTGGGAACGGGGGACGTCTTCGCCTTCTCCCACCTGCGGGTGAGCCAGTCCATTCGCCGGGACACCCTGCGCCGCTCCGGCAAGGAGGTGTCGGAGGAGGATATCCCCTCCGGCCAGCAGGTCGACAACTACTACGACTATCTGCAGCAGAAGTCGCCCGGTCGGCCCTGGGCACCGGCGCTGGCGCTGGGATTAGCCCTGATGGGCCTCTCCTTCCTGTGCGCATGGGCGGGATAGAGCCCTTCCGGTTATCAACAGCATACCATTCTTGCCCGGTAAAGTAAAGTGTTTATTATAATTTTTTAGATTTTTGATTGCTATCGCTCCATAAAGTGGGAACCAGGGGGTGCGCACATGAACGTGATCGAAACGATCCAGACCCAATATCCCTCCATGAGCAAGGTGCAGCAGCGGATCAGCGACTATATCCTCGCCAATCCCGAAAGCGCCTGCTTTCAATCCCTGAAGGAGTTCAGCCTGTCCGTGAACGCCTCCCAGGTCTCCGTGCTTCGGTTCGTGCGGTGCCTGGGGTTCAGTAGCTACGTGGAGCTCAAGAAGGGGCTGCAGTCCTTCATCCGCCGCCGGGTCTCCCCCGGGGAGGAGCTTTCCAAGGCCCTCCAGAGCCAGGAGAACACCCGGGAGAGCATGGTGGAGCAGGTGCTGCAGATGGACCTGGACAACATCCAAAAGACGTTCCAGGCCCTGGACATGGAGGACCTGGACCGGGTCGCCGACATCCTGAAGCATTGCACCACGGTCCACCTGGCGGCCCAGGGCGGTTCCCGGTCCCTGCTGCCGTTCCTGTTCATCCGGCTCAACTCCATCGGCATCCACGTGCAGTATTTCGACGTGGAAAGCTCCATTTTCCCCACCAATCTGAACGCCAACATCCGGCCCACGGACGCGGTCATCATCGTCTCCTTCCCCAAGCACAACCGGCAGATCATCTTCCTGGCGGAGCAGCTGGAGAAACGGGGCATCCCCATCGTGTGCATCACGGATCGGCGGGTCTCCGAGGTGGCCAATCACGCCACCGTGTCCCTGCCCTGCGTGGCGGACACGCCCCTCTACTACAACTCCTACGCCGCCGCCATGGTGGTGGCCAACGTCCTGGTCTCCCTGCTGGCCATCGAGTCCAAGGAGAAGGCCAGCGAGTTTCTTCGGGAGATGGACGAGCTCAAGCATCAGTACAAGGCCTTCAACATCAGCCGGGACAACCGGCGAAACCGCCCGAAGAGCTGAGGACGTCGGGACGGTTCCCCTGCGTTGACAGCGGCGGGGAACGGTGATATACTCATTTCGTTGCGAATGCAACTATTTTTCGGGGGGAGCGCATAGGTCCATGCAGCGATTTTTGAAGAACAACGGTATCCTGGCCCGGTGCTCGGACATGTACCGGGACGAGCAGCTGCGGCCCCTGGGGCTGAACAGCCGCCAGAGCGTGTTGCTGCTGCAGATCTGCAACGCTCCCGGCATCACCCAGGACGCCCTGTCCAAGGCCATTTGCGTCAACAAGAGCAACATCACCCGCCAGATGGCCCTGCTGGAGGAGGCCGGGCTCGTGATCCGGGAGCCCCACGAGGCGGACCGGCGGCAGATCCGGGTGTTCCCCACCGAACGGGCCCTGCAGCTGTTGCCCGAGATTCGCCGGGTCTTTCGCGTCTGGCGCAATTATCTGGAGGAGGAGCTGACCGAGGAGGAGCTGGCCGTGTTCTGCGACATCATGCAGCGGGTCACCCAGCGGGCAGCGGCCCGATGCGGCCGGATCGTCATGGAGGAGGAAGCATGAAGCGGGTCCTTTCCTTCCTCCGTCCCCAGGCGGGGCGGACCGTGCTGCAGATCGGGATCAAGTTCACCGCCACCATTTTGGAGCTGATCCTGCCCTGGATCTTGGAGCATATCATCGACGAGGTGGCGCCCACGGGGGATAA
>CAMZJG010000190.1 GCA_947307505.1 uncultured Clostridia bacterium
GCGGAAAACCACGGAAAAGGAGCGACTTTCCATGTTCAAATATGAGCCGGAAGCCAATCTCCACGGCTTCTATCTGGTGAAGACCAACGCGGTGTACAAGACCATCGGCCACGCCGATTTTGCCGCCCAGACCGATCATCTGGCCCGATCCCTGGTCCTTGGCCTCTGGAAAGGCCAGTCCCTGACGGAGGACCACGTGAAGGCCATGAACGACCTGTACTCCAAGGGGCAGCCCAAACCCAGCTACCTCTATTGGGAGCTGGTCTCCGCGGCGGGGGAGGCGGAGCAGCCCCCGGTGCCGGATTTCTTCCGGGTGCTGGTGCTCACGAACCCCAAGGCCGCCCGGCTTTTGACGGAGGGGCTGCGGGCCCTGCTGGTCCGGCTCTCCGATCCCAACCGCGGCAATGAAGAGGAGAACCGCTTCCTGGCCTCCGCCATGGGCGCTCTGGAGGCCGTACTGGAATCCGACGATCCCCTGGGCTTCCGGGAGCTCAGCCGGGGCCCCGTTCCCGGCAGCACCGCCGGACAGTCCGCGGGCGCCGCGGCCCGTTCGGGAGAACCGGAAAAGGAGGAGGAACTTCCGCCGCCGGAGAAGCTGGAAGATCTCCTGGAGGAGCTGGACAGCCTGGTGGGTCTGGAAAAGATCAAGGCGGACGTGCGCAGCCTCATCAACCTGATCAAGGTGAGAAAGCTGCGGATGGAGGCGGAGCTGCCCGTTCCCGAGCTGAGCCTGCATATGGTGTTCACCGGCAATCCCGGCACGGGCAAGACCACCGTGGCCCGGCTCCTGAGCCGGCTTTACCGCTCCATCGGCGTGCTGAAGAAGGGCACCCTGCTGGAGGTGGACCGGAGCGGCCTGGTGGCGGGCTACGTGGGCCAGACCGCATTGAAGACCCTGGAGGCTGTGAAAAAGGCCCAGGGCGGCATCCTCTTTGTGGACGAGGCCTATTCCCTGGTACCCGACGGGGCGGGGAACGACTTCGGCCAGGAGGCCATCAGCACCATCCTGAAGGCCATGGAGGACATGCGGGAAGAGCTGGTGGTGATCGTGGCGGGCTACCCCGAGCCCATGGAGCGGTTCATCTCCTCCAACCCCGGCCTGGAATCCCGCTTCGGAAAGTACTTCCATTTCGAGGACTACACCGGGGAGGAGCTCATGCGGATCTTTGAGTCCCTCTGCCGGAAGAACAAATATGAGCTGGAGCCGGAGGCGGAAGCCTTCTGCCGGGATATGTTCAACGCCCTGTACCAGGACCGGGACGAGAACTTCGGCAACGCCCGGGACGTGCGGAACATTTTTGAACGAAGCGTGGCCAACCAGGCCAACCGGCTGGCGGCCATGGAGGCTCCCACACGGGAAGACCTGATGACCTTCCTGAAGGAGGACATCGTAGGCGAGAAGCCGGAGGAAAAGCAGAAAGAAAAGCCGGAGGAACCGGACTCCGAGGACTGAATCAGTCAGGATGGTATCATAAGAATCAGGACGGGAACCGCGGATTGCCACAACCCGTGTGCGCATTGGTTTCCCAATGACAGGTAACGGAACACTGACGCTTTGTCTATAGAATGCGGGCGCCGCTGATCGCGGCGCCCGCCCGCTTATCCCATCAGGGCCGTGATGTCCTCCAGGGTCAGACCTTCCTGGAGAGCCAGGTTCAGACCGTATCCCAGAAGGCGGGAAAGCTCCCGCATCCGGGCGTCGATCTCCCGGGGGGTGACCATGAGCCCCTCCGCCGCGGAGGCAAAGTCCTCCGGCGGACGCTCCCAAGACCGGACCGGGCGGTCAGGTCCGCCGCCAGAGTGGCGGCGTCCACCACCGTGGGGATGCCCACGGCCACCACCGGCACCCCCAGACTGCTCCGGCTCAGCTCCGGACGGCTGTTTCCCACCCCGGAGCCGGGGGCGATCCCCGTATCGGAGAGCTGCAGGGTCCGGCAGACCCGGTCCAGCCGCCGGGAGGCCAGGGCGTCGATGGCCACCACCGCCTTCGGCCGAAGCCGCCGGACCACCGCCCGGATCAGCTCGCTGCTCTCCAGCCCCGTGGTGCCCAGTACCCCCGTTTCCAGAAGGGAGACGGGGCGGAGACCGCCGAAGGTTTCCGGCAGAGCGGAGACCAGGTGGCGGGTAGCCAGCATATGCTCCAGGGTCATGGGACCCAGCACATCCGGGGTCATGGCCCGGTTCCCCAGGCCCGCCACCAGCACGCTCTCTCCTTCCCCCAGCCCCAGCAGGGCCCGGAGCCTGGCGGCGACGACCCCGGCCCCCCGGCGGAACGCCCCGGTTTCCCGCCGCAGCAGCGGCTCCAGCTCCATGGTCACATAGGTGCCCCGGGGTTTTCCCAGAGCCTGTTCCCCCCGCTCATCCAGGATCCGGATGGTCTCCACGGGAAACCCGTTCTCCGTCTCCTGCCGCGCTTCCACCCCGGGGAGAGCGCCGGTATCCCCGGCGGACTCCCGCCAAAGGTCCCGGGCCTCCGCCGCCAGGTCAGTGCGGATCCCCCGCATATGCATCACCTCCCGGTCAGTTTTCCCAAAGCCCGGGCGTTTTTTCCTCTGCACGCGAAATTTTGAAAAAAAAGCTTGCCGAACAGGAAAAAATATGGTATAGTGCTTTTCCGCATGGAAGCTCTATCGGCAAGGGAGGTGAGTGAATTGCCCAACATTAAGTCTGCTGCCAAGCGCGATGCCCTCTCCAAGGCGCAGAACGCCGCGAACAAGGCCCGCAAGTCCGAGATGAAGACCCTCATCAAGAAGTTCGATGCCAAGGCGGAGGAAGGGGACAAGGCCGCGGCGAAGGAAGCGTATCTGACCGCCGTCAAGGTGGTGGACCAGGCCGCCTCCGACAACCTGATCCACAAGAACAACGCCGCCCATAAGAAGAGCCGCCTCACCAAGAAGCTCAACAGCATGGAGTAATCCCTGTGATATGCTCACGCGCCTGCCGGTTTCGGCAGGCGCGTTTTTTTGTCTGTTCCTTCCTCAGGCGATGGTGTTGGGATCGGCAAATTCCCCCACGGCCCCCAGGCAGGCGCTGGTGAGATGGTCCCCGGAGCAGCCGTAGAAGCAGCCGATATCGTGCATCCTGGCGAGGTCGATGAGGAAGATAGCCTGGATGCCCACCTGCCGCTCCTCCACGAAGCTGAACAGATACAGGCCGTCCCGGATCTTCACATA
>CAMZJG010000191.1 GCA_947307505.1 uncultured Clostridia bacterium
CCGTGCTGTCCTATGCCCGGGATTTTATGATCGACAAGGGCTTCACCTATTATATCCCGCCCTTCATGATCCGGTCCAACGTGGTCACCGGCGTCATGTCCTTCAGCGAGATGGACGCCATGATGTACAAGATCGAAGGGGAAGACCTGTACCTCATCGGCACCAGCGAACACAGCATGATCGGCGCTTTTATCGATCAGATCCTGGAGGAAAAGGATCTGCCCTGCACCCGCACCAGCTATTCTCCCTGCTTCCGGAAGGAGAAGGGGGCCCACGGCATCGAGGAACGGGGCGTCTACCGCATCCACCAGTTCGAGAAGCAGGAGATGATCGTGGTCTGCAGGCCCGAGGAGAGCATGGACTGGTACGAGCGCATGTGGCGGTACAGCGTGGAGCTCTTCCGCAGCATGGAGATCCCCGTGCGGCAGCTGGAATGCTGCTCCGGCGATCTGGCGGACCTGAAGGTGAAATCCTGCGATATCGAAGCCTGGAGCCCCCGGCAGCAGAAGTACTTTGAGGTCTGCTCCTGCTCCAATCTGGGGGACGCCCAGGCCCGGCGGCTGAAGATCCGGGTCCGGGGCGCGGACGGGAAGCTGTACCTGCCCCACACCCTGAACAATACCGTGGCGGCGCCTCCCCGGATGCTCATCGCCTTCCTGGAGAACCACCTCCAGGCGGACGGAAGCGTGACCATCCCCGAAGTGCTCCGGCCCTATATGGGCGGCAAGGCGCTCCTCTTTCCCAAGACGGCGAAATAATTGACATATACTGGAAATCAAAACGAAAGGAAGGAAAGAACATGAAGAAAATGGCAAAAGAGTTCAAGGACTTTATCGCAAAAGGCAACGTCCTTGACATGGCCATCGGCGTCATCATCGCCGGCGCCTTCGGCAAGATCACCACGTCTGTGGTGAACGACATCCTGATGCCCGTCATCGGGGCGATCTTCGGCGGCGCCAGCCTGACGGACACCCTGAACATCACCCTGCGGGCCGCGGAGCTGGACGCCGCAGGAGAAGTGGTGAAGCCCGCCTGCGTACTGGGCCTGGGGACCCTGATCACCGCGATCATCGATTTCATCATCATCGCCCTCATCTGCTTCCTCATCGTGAAGGCCTTCAATAAGGCCAGGGAAAAGGCAGAGGCCAAGAAGAAAGCGGAAGAAGCCGCCGCTGCCGCCGCCGCGGAAGAGGAAGCCAAGGCCAAGGCCGAGGAAGAGGCTGCCGCCGCCAAGGAAGCCCGGCTCAACGATCCCGGCGTACAGATGCTCATGGAGATCCGGGATCTGCTGAAGAAGCAGCAGTAAACCATGAAGACGCTGACGAAGGTCATCGTGTTCGCCCTGTTGGCCATCGCGGTGGGCTTCGGCGTGCACTACGTCCTGCGGGAAATGGGCGTGCTCATGGACCCGGACGAGGATCCCACCCAACTGGCAGGCAACGCCATGACCACGGCCAGGGCCATGTTCGTGGAGAAATCCGACGCGATCCAGACCCTGACCGCCGGGGTCCTGGAGGAGCCCGGCCTGGAACTCCTGGCAGGGGAAGACGGGACCGTATGGATGCGCAGGGGAGAGGGGGATCCGATCCCCGCCGCCCTGGCGGACGAGGCCGCGCAGACCGCCCTGGCGGAGGTGTTCGGGAAATACGAAGCCGGCGGAAAGGTGCTGCAGGTGCTGGTAAAGAAGGACGCGGTGCTCTTTTACACCGCGTACCCCAAGGGAGGCTGCGCCGGTTTCCTCTATGAGAAGGAGCTGAACGGCACCGCTTACTACGATTACGTGGAGTTGGTGGAAAACTGGAAGCTCTTTTACCGCATTCCGCTGAAATGAGGACGCTGGAGACGGTCCTGGCGGCCAGCGCCCAGTCTCTGGGCGTCACCCTGCCGGATGGGGCGACGGAGCGCTTCCGGGCCTACTACGACTTCCTGGAGGAGCGGAACCGGGTCATGGATCTCACCGCCGTGGCGGGGGAGGAGGAGACGGCCCTCCGGCATTTCGGGGATAGTCTTACCCCCCTCCTGTGCGAGGATCTCCGGGACAAACGCCTGCTGGACGTGGGTTCCGGCGCGGGTTTCCCCGGGCTGCCCCTGCTTCTGGCGGAGCCTGGTCTGCATCTGACCCTGCTGGACAGCCAGGGGAAGCGGGTCCGGTTCCTGGAGGAGCTGTGCGCTCACCTGGGGGTGGAGGCGGAATGTCTCCAGGCCCGGGCGGAGGAGCAGGCCCTGCTGCCGGGATACCGGGAGAGCTTCGACGTGGTGACCAGCCGGGCGGTGGCGCGGCTCAGCCTCCTGGGGGAGCTGTGCGTTCCCTTTCTGAAGGTGGGGGGCTGCTTCCTGGCCATGAAGGCGGAGGACTGCGGGGAAGAGCTGGAGGAGGCCCGTCCGGGTCTGGGGACCCTGGGGGGGAAGGTGGAAGCGATCCGGGAATTCACGGTAGGGGAGACCCGCCGGAAGATCCTGGTGATCCGCAAGGACCGACCCACCCCCAAGGGATATCCCCGGAAGTATGCCCGCATGGTGAAAAAACCATTGTAAAACAGGACGCAAAGCGCCGACGGCAGGCCGTCGGCGCTTTTTTGTTCCTATACTGCGGTCCCGCTCCGGGGCGTTTACCAATCCGAATCCCAGTCCGTATCCCCGGCGTCCCAGCTGTCATAATCATAGCTGTCGCCGTCGTAGTCGGAGCCGGAGTCCTGGATCTCGTCCCAGAGCTGGGAATCGGTGAAGGAGCTGTATCCCCAGGAATCGTCGTACTCGTTTCCCTGGTAATACTCCCGGTAGTCCTCATAGGGGAAGGCGTCCACCTCGTACCAGTCGTCCGTATAGAGGCTGTCCGCGAACCAGGCGGTGCCGTAGCGGTAGAACAGCTCCTCCCCCACCCGGTAGTAACCGTCGTTCCGGTGGCTGAAGCGGTTGGATATGGCGGTAAAGATCGAGCTGAGGGCGAACAGGATCACCAGCGGCAGGATGATGTTCCGCAGGAAATTGCCCCTGCGTCGGCCTCCGCCCCGGGTCGTCCCGGAGGAAGCGGCAGGCTGCCGGAGGTTGGACCGGAGCGCATGCTCCGCTATGAGCTTATCGTACAGCTCCCCCACGGCGTGGGCTTCGTCCGGCCCGCGGTACCGGATGGCCCGGCTCCCGTCCGCCTTGTTCTTGTAGACCACGAAGTCCG
>CAMZJG010000192.1 GCA_947307505.1 uncultured Clostridia bacterium
AGCATTCCGTGACAGGTACATTACCATTCAAAGCGTAGTACTGGGTGATATGCAGGAAGGTAAAACAAGTCAGTATTAAATGGACTGACGGAAAACCCGGATCCGCTCCGCGCCGTCAGGCTCCGTCCGCCGCAAGACGGATCAGCGCATGCCCATCGGTCAGATCGAAATACAGCCGGCAGCGGCCGCTCACATCGACAAGGCGGACCACCTCCCGATATTTCCCGCCGCCGGGAACGGACGCGATCCGGTTGGGCAGAGCGCGGATCAGCTCAGGCCGGTAATGCAGCGTCTTTTCGTTTGAGAAGACGGCCATGTAGAGGATCTGTGCTTCCACCAGGTCCTGGAACATATGGCTGCCATAGGACAGCTCCGGGTTGTAGCCGGCCTGGCTCTCCGCGATTTCGCAGACCGCGTCGAAACCGCTGATGTCGGAGAACTCGGTCGGCACGCCCAGCTCCGGCGAAGAGGTCCCGAGCCGGCCCGGCGCCATCAGGATCAGATGCTTGCCCTGATCCCGGTATGCCCAGTTGATCTGTCCGATCAGGGACGCGATCTCTCCCTTCTCCGCATAGGGCAGGTGGTAGTAGGCCACCGGATCCACCCAGACGATGAAGTCCGGGTCGATCACCCGGGACAGGCCCATGGACGCGCCGCGGGTCTCCAGCAGGATCTCCGGCCCGGGAACGTCTGCCGGAACGCAGACGCTTCCGGTGTCGTGGAAGACCTGCAGCGGCCTGCACTGCAGCAGGTTGATCATGAATTCACCGTGCGCCGAGACGTTGATCGTAAACTCGATGTCCACCGGCTCGCCGTATTCCTCCTGGATCAGGCGCATCATGCGCTGCAGGGCTTCCATCATCCCGCGGTTGCGGACCAGGCCCAGACAGGAAATGAAGCAGATATCCCGGCTGATCCCCCGGTCCCGGAAGGTAGCCTCCGCCTCCCGGTCGTGCTCCAGCACCAGGTTTTTCACCTCGCGGGGCAGCAACGGCTCCAGGGTTTCCAGGGGCACCCGCCGCAGACAGCGGTCTTTCAGGTCCACGGCCTCCGCCTGGCGCTGGGAGTAGCGGTGCTTCTCCGCCGAGGTGGTGAAGTTCGTGGCCTCGGGCTTGTCCAGGCTGACCAGCCGCGGATAGGAGCCCTCCGTCCGGTCCACCGCCGAGGTGCCCAGGCCCATCACCAGGCGCAGCATGCCCGCGGAGGAATCGATGTCCGGCAGGAACTTGTAGGGGCTGAAGGAATACCCGACACCGGCGGCGCAGGGCATGTACCAGGACCCGAAGGCGGAGCCGGAGACCCGCATGATCAGCAGCGCCATCTGCTCGTCCCGGCGATCCAGGCCGCGCTGCCTGCGGTAGACCAGCGCCGACAGCCCGGCGGTGCTGGCGTACACGGTCCGGACCGCGTTCTCAAACTCCTCCAGCCGCTCCTCCGGCGTTCCGCAGTTGGAACAGAAGACAGACTCATATTTTCCGGCAAAGGCGTTATCGAAACCGTCCTCCAGGATGCTGCTGGAGCGGACGATGTACGGGTCATGGCCGTAGTATTCCAGAATGTGCGCGAACCGCTCCCGGATCTCCCGGGAGAAAGCCCCGCTCCGGAGCCGTTCCGCCAGCTCCCCGGCCAGCGCAAAGTAGCCTTCCTCCGTGCGCTGGCGGACGCGAAGATCCCAGAAGCCGTTGTCCACGATGTAGGTGTAGAACACATCCGAGCCGACATAGAAGGAATCGTGCGGCTCCAGGATCCGGTCGATCTCCGGGGCGAGGTTCCGCAGGATGGCCCGGGCCAGCAGCATGCCGCAGGTCTTCCCGCCCACCATGCCTGTTCCCACCATGTGGTCCCGGACCCCGAAATAGTCCTGCGGGCGGAAATGCTTCCGGACCAGCTGGCGCAGCCGCTCGTCCCGGGTCATCATGATGTTGCACATGCGCGCGCATTCATCCGTCACGGGGATCCCGTTCTCGTGAAGCATCCGGGCACGGCTGAAGAAGTGGTCCCAGGAATCCCCCTGCTGCTCCTCCAGCGGGCGCTGGAGGCGGTTCATCACCTGATAGAAACGGCTGGTCATGATGCCATCCCGGAGGGGACTGACCTCTCCCGTCGCGGGGCGGTAGAGGTGCGGAAGGAACATGGTTTCGGAGGACCGCTCCCATACCTTCTGCGGCCGGATATAAAGAACGTCCTGCTCCGGGTCCGCGTAGACGTCCAGGAACAGCTGCGTGGTGTTCATGATCTTGCTGATCGCGCTGAAGGAGTGCCTTCCCCGGATCACGGGGAAGAAGGCCACCGTGTCCAGGATGAACAGGAACGGACAGGTGACCCGGAAGAAATTGCCCATCATCAAATCCGTCGCCCAGGCGGTCTGCAGCTCGGACAGGCAGTCGAAGACATAGAACGCGTCCCGGCCCTCCCGTTCGATCACCCGGTGGATATCCACGGTAAAGGTCTCAAACCGGTGGGAGAGCGGGATGCACACCCGCTTGACCTCCGGGCATTCGGGCACCAGTTCCGGATGGTCGGCGAACCGGATGTAGATGATGTTCCGCCCGTCCCGCCTGGCCTGCTCCACAAACGGGCCCGCAAAGCACCGGAACTCCTCCAGATCGGAGACGCGCCACACCACGTTGTCTCCCAGGCGGATCTGATCCAGTGCCTGATCCAGGCCGGGTATCCCGGATTTCACTCTGTCAAATGCAGCCATGCCCGCACCCCCTCATCGCGATCTGTTCCCCGCCAAAACCGAAAAGCAAAGGCAGCCGGTCCGGCTCCTTTGCCCTTGCATGGACAGTATAGCAGACTTTTCGGCCGATGTACAGCGTTATTTCCGGGCAAAGCTTTTTCTCTCGCTTCCCCTTCTGATCCGACGAAGTGCCAAACGCCGGGCCCCCTGAGTGCAATTCGTTGCACCCAAAGCCCCTCCGGGCATAGCAAAGCCCCTTGTCAACGCATTGTTTACAAGGGGTTGAGCCGTGTTTTTGCACCATACGATGGCATTTCAGAACCACAGATATTGCACCAAATACAAACGCGACCCCTGTAAATACAGGAGTCGCGACGAATTGGAAAGTCGTTATCTGTTACAACGATGTACATTGTGCCCGGCCCGTCGTGCTCGTCAAACTCCTGCCGGAGCGTAATGTGGTGCTTCTTGGC
>CAMZJG010000193.1 GCA_947307505.1 uncultured Clostridia bacterium
GTGGCCATCTCCGCCGGGGCCAACCTGATCCTGGACCTCATCGCCGTGGCCCTGCTCCACTGGGGCGCCGCGGGCGCGGCGCTGGCCACCGTTATGGGCCAGGGCATCAGCCTGGTGATCTCCCTGCGCTATCTCTACGGCCGCCGGGAGGAGATCGGCTTTGATTTCAAGCTGGCCAGCCTGAAGCCGGACGGATCGACCCTGCGGAAGCTGATCCGTCTGGGGATCCCCTTCGCCCTTCAGCACGCGGCCATCTCCATCTCCATGCTCTTCGTTACCCGCTTCATCAATACCTACGGCCTTACCGCCTCCTCCACCTTCGGCACCGGCACGAAGATCGAGCAGCTTCCCTGGATCGTGGTGAACGGGGTGATGGTGGCCTGCGCCACCATGGTTGGCCAGAACATGGGCGCGGGAAAGCAGGACCGGATGAAGCAGACGGTGCGGGTCGGCGCCTTTATCTCCGCGGGGACGGCGGTGGTGTTTATCGCCCTCTTCCTCCTGATCCCCAGAGAGCTGTATTCCCTCTTTACTTCGGACCAGGATGTGCTGGATATGGCGCCCATGTTCATGCTGGCGCTGGCCATCTCCACCCCGGCTACCACCATGATGTGCCCCTATCAGGCGTTTATTGAGGGCATCGGCAACGCCGCCCTGACCATGATCATCGCCCTGCTGGACGGCTTCGTGAGCCGCATCGCCATCAGCCTTTTCCTGGCCTACGTGTGCAAGCTGGGCCTCATGGGCTGGTTCCTGGGATACGGCCTGGCGGCCTACGTGAACACCATCCTGTCCGTGATCTACTACTACGGCGGCTTCTGGAAGAAACGGGTGAGCCTGGTCTCAGTATAATCCCAAAACAGACACGGCACAAGTGCGGGAACAATTTCCCGGAACCATCGTCGATATAGAGTACCGATTATCCGCCCCCGGCGGTAAAGGAGGAAAAACATGAAACATCTGAAGCGCTCCCTGGCCCTGCTTCTGGCTCTGGTCCTGACCCTGAGCCTGATCTCGGGCTGCAGCAAAAAGGAACCCGGCGAGACCCCGGCCCCCGGAAGTCAGACCGCGGAGCCGGAAGACCCGCAGAAGGAACTGGAAAAGAAGCTCAAGGGCCTGGAGAAGGTCAAGCTGGACCACGTTTACAGCGTGGAGTATCTGAAGACCTCCATCGAGGGGGATACCTCTATCCAGAATGTGATGGAGGTGAACGGGGAGATCTACCTCACCGTCAGCTTCAACCGGCAGATCCCCTCCGAGCAGAATCCCGAAGAGACGGAGTACATCTGGGGCACCGAGCTGTACCGCATGGCGGCGGACGGCGCGCTGACCAAGCTCCTCACCTTCACCAATGAATCCGAATACGACGAAGAGAACAGCCGCAGCGTGGAAAGCTATGTGAACAGGATCAGCATCGCCCCGGACGGGACCATCTGGTACATGAAGGAGCAGTATCTGAACGACTGGTCCGACCCGGAAAACTACGTCTGGGAGCAGAACAGCAGCCTCATCCATGCGGACCTGTCCGGGAAGGAGCTCCTCAGCATTCCCCTGAAGGATCTGAAGGACCCTGCCAGCGAGGATGAGTATCTCTACATCAATCAGTTGATCTTCGCCGGGAACGGCAACATCCTGGCCGAGACCGAGGAAGGCTTCATGGGGCTGGATCCGAACGGAAAGGTCCTCTTCCGCAGCGGCACGGACCTGCAGAACGCCTATATCCAGAGCATCTGCGTCACCGGCAGCGGCCGGATCATCGCCAACGTCTACAAGTATAACCCCACCGACTATTCCGGAAAGATCTGTCTCATGGAGCTGGATCCGAATAACGGAAAGCTGACGGATCTGGCGGACCTGGGAGCGGAAATGAACAGCATGGGCAATCTGTACGGCGGCCCGGGAGACACCCTGATCATCGGCAAGACCACGGGGATCGACAGCTACGACCTCACGAACAATACCCGCACCGAGCTGCTGAACTGGCTGAACAGCGACGTGAACGCCAACTACGTGCAGACCGTCGTGCCCCTTTCCGACGGCCGCTTCCTGATCTCGGAGCGGAACTGGCGGAGTAGCGACAGCATGAAGCTGGCCTACATGAACCCCGTGGGGGACAGCGTGGAAAAATACCTCATCCACTTTGCCGCCCTGTATCTGGACGACAATCTGACCAACTCCATCATCAGCTACAACAAGCAGAACGATCTGTTCCGCATCGTCTTCGACGATTATTCCGTATACTCTACGGAGGATGATTACCAGGCGGGTCTGAAGCAGCTGAACCAGGATATCATCTCCGGCAAGATCCCGGATATCTTCTCCATGGACGGGCTTCCCTACGACGTGTATGCCAGCAAGGGCCTGCTTCTGGACCTGAAGCCCCGGCTGGAAAAGGACCCGGATTTCCGCATGGAGGATTATCTGGAAAATGTGTTCAAGGCCGTGGAGCGGGACGGGAAGATCTACAGCATCATTCCCGCCTTCACCCTGGAGACCCTGGCGGCCAAGGGGAGCTTTGTAGGCCAGACCTCCGGCTGGACCATGGAGGATCTGCAGAAGGTCATCAAGGCCCATCCCCAGGCGGCGGTCTTCTCCGATACCACCCGGGAGGTGGCCCTCCGGATCCTGCTGGAGGAAAACATGGACGCCTTCATCGACCCGGAGACCGGCTCCTGCTCCTTCAACAGCACCGAATTCGTCCAGCTCCTGGAGCTGGTGAAGACCTTCCCGGAGACCATCGACTGGGAGAAGCTCTATAACGACGATCCCACGTACTGGGAGCGGCAGGATGGCCAGTACCGGGAGGGCCGCACCCTGCTGATGGACAGCTACCTCAGCAGCTATACCGCCATCCGGGATCTGTACTATCAGTTCGATTCGGACTGCACCTTCATCGGCTTCCCCGGCGCCAAGGGCAGCGGAGCGGTCATCCAGCCCAATATGGAGATCGGCATCTCCGGCCGCACCAAGCTGGACGACCAGTGCTGGGACTTCGTGCGGTACCTGCTCAGCGAGGAATACCAGTCGGATCTGGGAGACTGGTGCTTCCCCGTCCGGCTGGACGCCCTGAAGGCCATGGAGACCAAGGCCATGACGGAAGAGGGCAACGGCTACGTCATCTACGACGGCGTCCGGGGCGGCGGCATGGCGGT
>CAMZJG010000194.1 GCA_947307505.1 uncultured Clostridia bacterium
GCCCGGGTCACCTGCCCCAACTGCCGCATCGCCGAAGCCCAGCTGACCAAGGCCGGCTTCCCCTTTGAGAAGCGCATCGCCGAGGAAAACGTGGATCTGGTAAAACAGTACGGCGTCAAGGGCGCCCCTACCCTGGTGGTGGTAAGCGGGGACAAGGTGGATAAGTTTTACGGCGTCCCGGAGATCAAGCAATACCTGGCAGGGGCAGCCGCCAGAGTCTGAACCATCGCCTTACCGGGGCCGGACAAGCCGTCCGGCCCCTTTTTACGCCGGAGGAGGAAAGAAGATGTATGATATCATCGTAGTCGGCGGAGGTCCCGCGGGGATGACCGCGGCTCTGTATGCCCGCCGCAGCAATAAAAGCGTTCTGGTGCTGGAGAAAAACGGATACGGCGGTCAGATCACCTATTCCCCCAAGGTGGAGAATTACCCCGGCACCAAGCAGATGAGCGGGGTGGAATTTGCCGACCGGCTCCTGGACCAGATCCTGGACCAGGGGGCGGATACGGAAGTGGAGACCGTCTCCGGTCTGCGCCGGGAGGGTCAGGTCTGGCACGTGCTCACCCGGGAGGGGAGCGACTATGCCGCCCGCAGCGTGATCCTGGCTACGGGGGTCAAGCACCGGATGCTGGGTCTCCCCGGGGAAACGGAGCTGGTGGGCAACGGGATCTCCTTCTGCGCCGTGTGCGACGGGGAGTTTTACCGGGATAAGGCCGTTGTGGTGGTGGGCGGCGGCAATTCCGCCCTCCAGGAGGCCATTCTCCTGGCGGAGAACTGCAGTTCCGTCACAGTGGTCCAGGACCTGGACTATCTCACCGGGGAAGAGCGGAGCCAGGAAGTGCTCCGGTCCAAAGCCAACGTCCGGGTGATCACCGGCACCAAGGCAACAGGCTTTGAGACAAAGGACGGCGAGCTCACGGGGATCCGTCTTCGCCGCACCGCGGACGGCGCCGAGCGGATCGAACCCTGCGACGGGGTATTCGTGGCCGTGGGCCTCATTCCGGAAAATGAAGCCTTCGCCGAAGCGGCGGGGCTGAACGATTACGGGTATATCGACAGCGACGAGCGCTGTCTCACCGCCTCTCCCGGCCTCTTTGCCGCCGGGGACTGCCGGGCCAAGGTGCTGCGGCAGCTCACCACCGCGGCGGGCGACGGAGCTGTGGCCGCCGTGGCCGCCTGCCGGTACGTGGACGCTCTGTAAGGCATGGATAAGGTCGTCATCCGACCCTGTGCCGAGTATACGGAGGAATGCTGCCGCGCCGCCTTGCTCTCCGTCCTGGAACCCCTGGGGGGGCTGGACTGGGTCCGACCCGGAATGAAGATCGCCGTGAAGGCCAACCTCATCACCGCCCTGAAGCCGGAAACCGCCGCCACCACCCATCCCGCCCTGCTGGCCGCCCTGGTGCGGCTGCTCACGGAAAAGGGAGCGGAGGTCCGGGTAGGAGACAGCCCCGGCGGGGTCTTCAGCAAGCCCTATGTGGATCGGGTCTACGCCGTCTGCGGCCTGGAGGCGGTAAAGGAAGCGGGAGGCAGTCTCAACGAGGACTATTCCATAAAGGACTGTCATGATCCGGACTGCAAGGTGCTGAAGAGCTTCACCTATACCGGTTGGCTGGACTGGGCGGATGTGATCCTCAGTTTCAGCAAACTGAAGGTCCATGCCATGATGAGCATGACCGCCGCCACCAAGAACCTTTTCGGCTGCATCCCCGGTTCGGTGAAAGCGGAATACCATTACCGCTTCCCGGAATACCGGGATTTCGCGGATATGCTGGTGGATCTGAACCTCCATTTCAAGCCCCGGCTCCATATCTGCGACGCCGTCACCGGCATGGAGGGAAACGGACCGACCCAGGGCACCCCCCGGCATCTGGGCGCTCTCCTGGCTTCCGCCGATCCCTTCTGCCTGGATCTGGCCGCCGCCCGGCTCATCGGGCTGGAAAAGGAAGATGTGCCCTACCTGGAAGCGGCTCACCGGCGGGGACTCATCCCCGATATAGCGGCGGAATTGGAGACGGATGGGGACCTGGAAGCCTTCCGCGTGCCGGATTTCCGGCATGTTGCCGGCCTTCGGGACCTTACCACCCTCATCGGAGGCAATTCTCCCCTGCGGAAGCTGGTCCGCGGTACGGTTCGGCGGATACTGCAAAGCTATCCCGCCCTGGATAAGAAGGAGTGCGTGGGCTGCGGCGTCTGCGCCCGTTCCTGTCCTGCAAAGGCCATCGAGATCCGGAAGCGGAAAGCCCGGATCGACCGGAAGAAGTGTATCCTCTGCTTCTGCTGTCAGGAGCTGTGTCCCAAAGGAGCGATGAAAGCCCGCCGTCCTCTGGCCGCCCGGATCGCCGGAAGGCTGTAAGGTACGGGGAACAATCTGGATCGGAGGAATGAAAATGGGAAAATTCCAGACGTTTCTGAAACGAAAGAACATCGTGTTTTCCGCCAGGCGTTACGGGATCGACGCCCTGGGTGCAATGGCCCAGGGGTTATTCGCCTCTCTGCTGGTGGGCACGATCCTCAACACCCTGGGGACCCAGCTGCACATCGGCTTCCTGACGAAGATCCTTGTGACCGTGGGCACCGGCGAAAAGGCCGTGAACTATACCATGGGCGCTCTGGCCTCCGCCATGGTGGGCCCGGCCATGGCCGTGGCCATCGGATATGCGCTCCAGGCTCCGCCGCTTGTGCTGTTCACCCTGGTGCCCGTGGGCTTTGCCACCAACGCCCTGGGCGGCGCGGGCGGTCCTTTGGCCGTGCTGGTGGTAGCCATCATCGCCGCCGAGATCGGCAAGGCCGTGAGTAAGGAGACCAAGGTGGATATCCTGGTCACCCCCATCGTCACCCTCCTGGTGGGCGTGGGGATCGCCTGTCTCATCGCCAGGCCCATCGGCACCGCAGCCCAGTGGGTAGGCAAGTTCATCATGTGGGCCACGGAGCTGCGGCCCTTCCTCATGGGCATCATCGTCTCCGTGGTGGTTGGGGTGGCCCTCACGCTGCCTATCTCCAGCGCGGCCATCTGCACCGTCTTCGGTCTGGTTGGCCTGGCGGGGGGCGCCGCCGTGGCGGGCTGCTGCGCCCAGATGGTGGGCTTCGCCGTCATGAGCTTCCGGGAGAACCGCTGGGGCGGCATCGTCAG
>CAMZJG010000195.1 GCA_947307505.1 uncultured Clostridia bacterium
GTCGGGTGCTGATCGCGGCGGCGGTGGTCGTGGTCCTGACAGGTGCTGCCCTGGCTGCGGACTCCCTGGGCCTGTGGGCCTGGGCGCCCCGGTGGAACGCCGCGGCCGGGCGGTATGAACCTACCATTCAGGAGGGTATGCCGGAGCGGCCCATTCCCGCAGCCCTGGCAGAGCTGGGGATCACGGAGCCGGTGTACCCTTCAAAGCTACCAGAAGGCTTCGTGCTGACAGAATCCCACATCAGCGAGGAACCGCTGATGCTGGTGGAGCAGTACGCGCGGGGGAACGAACGGCTTTCCATCACGGTGACCCCGGTTAAAGGCATAAAATCTGCCGTGTATCAAAAGAGCGGTGTGGCTGTACGGGAGCTGTGCAACGGGTTAAAAGCACACTTTGTATTTGAAAATGAGGAAACCATCACCGCAATATGCTTCACAAAAAACTACGCGACCTTCATCAGCGGAGACCTCACACTCGAAGCAATCACGGAAATCATCCTCAGCATCGAAGCGTCGCCGGAAGGAGGCGGTAGATCATGAAACTGGCGATTCACTTGAAATCTCTGTGCCGCAGTCCGCTGAAATCCGTTCTGACCCTGCTGCTGCTGACAGCGGCTTCCTTTCTGTTCCTGTACAACCTTTCGGAATTCAGCGTGGCGGATCGGGAATACCGGGAGGCCCGGGACAAGTACGAGGGTGTGCTGACTGTGGAGGAACAGCCTGTGCCGGACAGCAGAAATCAATCCTTCGACTATTTTCTCCTGTCGGACGAAACCAATCCGGGAAACACCTATGGGATGCTGGATTATTCGGATTATCACCAAAAGGACCTGGATGAAGGCTTGATTGAAAAACTCGCCTCCTTACCCTACGTTTCCAAGGTTGAGAAGCGATATTTGACCGCCGGGATTTCTGCGGATTATACTCGCCTGGATACGGACACCCGCATGTTCCCGTTTAACGGACGCTGTGTCCTCGCTGCGACCGTAAAACACCATATGGTGGAGTACACGACGGACAGCCGAACGCAGGTCTGGTCCTGGGAGACCGTTGTTCTGGAGGATGTGGCAGTATTGGGCGGGGACCCCGCCTGGCTGAAGGGTCAGGAGCTGCAGACGGTCAAGCTCCACACCTTCAAGGATGAATACCGGAATCAGTATTTTACCTGGGACGGAACAAATGACTATTCTGCACGCCTAGATATGTTCTGTGTAGATCGGCATTTGTTCCCAGGAGATACGGACATCCTTCAACCGGGGCGGCGGGTGCTGCTGGTCCTGCGGAACAACTGTGTGGATCAGTGGGTTTCCACCGCAGCAGAATACAATGATACTTTCCCCAGCGGGTATAGACACATCTTTGACCTTGGGGATGACAGCCTTGCGGGCTGGTGGCCCTATTTCACGGATATCACGGACCTTCCGGAAAACTGGCTGGATGGAGAGGACTACTCCGACCTCCGGGAGCTGATCCGGGTGACCAACGACGACGTGCATACCTTCGACGTGGTGTACTGCGACGATATGGCCGCCCAGCGCCGGGCGGCGGACGGATTCATCGTCTGCGAGGAGGGGCGGTTTATCACCCCAGCAGACGCAGGGCAGCCGGTGTGCGCAGTGAATACGGATGTGCTGGACGCCTACGGACTCAAGGTGGGAGATGCCCTCACCCTGGACCTGGGGAACTACCTTTCCGAGCAGTACGCCCCCCTGGGGGCGGTGGCGGTGAACCGGGGGCGGCAGAGTACGGAATACACCACGCAGACCTTCACTATTATCGGAGCCTGGCGGGACCTGAGTGAGGGGAACCACCCCTTCCGGGAACGGTACTGGTGTTGGTCCAATAACGCCATCTTCGTCCCCACGGCTTTCCTGCCGGAGTGCCGAAACGCGGTCGGTCATGGATTCAAGCCCAGCGAGGTGAGCTTCGTGGTGGGGAATGCGGAGGATATTTCCGCCTTTGTGAAGGAAAGCCTCCCCCTAGTGGAGACCATGGGCCTCACCTACCAGTTCAGCGACAATGGCTGGCTCCTGGTGGCCCAGGACCTGATGCGGGCCCGGGGCCTGGCCCTGACCAAACTGCTGATCTTTACCGGCGCGGCGCTCTTCGCCCTTGTGCTCACGGTTTGGCTCTTTATCGGGCGGAAAAAGCAGGAATTCGGCATCCTCCGGTCCTTGGGCATGAGACAGGGGGAGGCGTCAAGCCGGCTGTTTGTTCCGTTCCTGTTCCTGGGGGCCGTTGCCGCGGTCCTGGGGCTGCTGGCCGCCCGCATCGTCACCGGAGTTCAGCTGGCAGCTTCCGAGACCGCCCATGTCTCCGCCTCTTTCGGTCTCTTCCTGCTGGGGGCCGCAGGCTTTCTGGCTCTGCTGGCCGGAATGGCCTATATCGGCCTTCTCCTGATCCGGCGGGAAAGCATTCTTGCGCTGACCCAGGAGAGGCAGAAATGAGCTGGGGCGGAAGATATCTTCGCCGTTTGCTGGGGCGAAGTCCCGGGCGGAACCTCCTGAGCCTGCTGCTTGCGGGCTTGCTGGCTTTTGCCTTCGGAACCCTAACGGTGCTCCGGGGCATCTACGGCACGCTGTACCAGAATGTAGAGGTTAAGGCGGACTTTACCGGAGGCCTGAGCTACGTCCGGGCGCGGAAGATCGCGGAATCCGGCTTTGTCCGGGATCCCTGGTATGAGATACTCGTCTCGGGAGGACAGTTGGAGATGACCTTGGAGACCAACGTCATCCTTACCAACCGCCTGGACAAACGGGTGTCTGACCCGGTGGAGTGGCTGGAGGGCTGGGACGAGAAAGCGGCCATGAAAACGGCGGAAAAGGTCATGGTGATCTATTCTTCCCAAGCAAAGAAACTGGGTATCACCCTGGGGGACAAGGTGCGGTTCAATGAAACAGATTGGTGGCTGCAAGTCACAGCCCTGGGCATGGACCCGCTGAAACCGGGAGAAACAGATATCGACCGGCGGGATGCCCGCCGTCCCTTCTTCCAGGTGGTGGGGATCATCCAGTCTGAACTGAACAATGAAACCGTATTCATCCCCCTTGAAGCAAACCGCTCGGTCCTGTTCCTGATCCCAAAGGCGGAGCTGGACCTTGCGGAGTACACCCTGAATGACTACCACCAGGC
>CAMZJG010000196.1 GCA_947307505.1 uncultured Clostridia bacterium
GTGTCCTTCGCCGTGGGCCTCACCAACGGCTCCAGCGTCATCTTCGCCCAGCTCTTCGGGGCGAAGCAGCTGGATAAGCTCCGGCGGAACCTGTCCACCGCCTTCTGTCTTCTGGCGGCCCTGGGCCTGGCGATCTCCATCCTGGGCTTCTGCTTCGCCCGGCCTCTGCTGAAGGCCCTGGCGGCACCGGACGCCATCCTGGACATGGCCTCGGGCTATTTCCGCATCTATTGCCTGGGCCTGGTGTTCCAGTTCGTGTACAATGTAGCCGCCGGTGCCCTGCGCAGTGTGGGGGACAGCAAGGCCACCCTCTACTTTCTCTGCATTTCCAGCGTGGTGAACATCGTGCTGGACCTGGTCTTCGTCATCGTTTTCCACTGGGGAGTGGAGGGTACCGCCATCGCCACCGTCATCGCCCAGGGGGTGAGCGCCCTGGTGAGCCTCTTCTATATGCACCGGAAGTATGAATTCTTCCGCTTCGCCAGGGGGGAATTTGCCTTTGATCCCTCCTGCTGCGGACAGATCCTGAAGCTGGGCGTCCCCACCATGGTGCAGATGTGCATCGTCTCCGGGGGCAACGTCCTGATCCAGCGGGTGGTGAACGACTTGGGCACCGTGGCTCTGGCGGCCAACACCGCCGCCGCCCGCATCGAAAACTATATGTTCATCCCGGTGCAGAGCATGAATAACGGCCTGGCCACCTTCACGGGGCAGAACGTGGGGGCCGGGAAGTATGACCGGGTGCTGGGGGGCAGGCGGCAGGCCCGCTACATCATCGTCCCCACCGCACTCCTCATCTCCCTCATCCTCTGGGTCTTTGCCAAACCGCTCATCGGCCTTTTCGGGGTGACGGGAGAAGCCCTGACCCTGGGCATCCAGCATCTGCGCTTCATCGCCCCCTTCTTCGTCATCTTTGCCCTGTACATGTCCACCGCGGGCGTGCTCACGGGCTCCGGGGACGTGCTGGCCGCCGCCTGCGTGACCCTCTCGGTGCTGGGCGTGCGGGTGGCCGCCACCTATATCTTCAACTACGGCTTCCGCCTGGGCTTCCCCTCCCTGTACTACGCCAACCCCATCGGCTGGGCCTTCGGCTTCATCGTGGTTTGGCTGCGCTTCCGCACGGGCATCTGGAAGACCAAGGCGGTGGTGAAGCGGGGTAAGCCCGCATGACTCCCCGGGAGCTGACAGCCTACCGGCTGGACCGCATCACGGCGGTCATGGAGCTGCTGGTCACCGAGACTCGCCTCCCGGCGGTGCTGGACCTGTTGACGGTCCTGACCCGGGAGCTGGTGAAGTGCGACCGGGTGAGCTTCTGGTTCTGGGACAAGCCCGCCGGGAAGCTCTGGACCCTGGCGGCCTCCTCCTCCGGGCGGCTCACCCTGCCGGATACTTACGGGCTGGTGGCGGAGACCGTCCGCTCCGGTCAGGTACAGCGCATCGACGACGTTTACGCCGACCGGCGCTTCAATCCGGCGGTGGACCGGCAGACCGGCTACCGCACCCGCTCCCTGCTGACCGTGCCCCTGCTGAACAGCCGCAGCGAGGTGATCGGCGCATACCAGTGCATCAACCGGCTGACGGAGGACGGGAAGCCCGCCCTGTTCACGGAGGAGGACGTCCGGCTCCTCAGCGTGGTTTCCGCCTTTGCGGGCAAGAGCCTGGAGAGCTACGGCCTCCTGGCGGAACGGGAGGCCATGGAGGCGGAGCTGGACGTGGCGGGAGAGATCCAGCGGGATATCCTGCCGGAGCTGGCGCCCCTGGAACGGGGCCGGCCCTTCACCCTGGACGCCCTGGTCCGCCCTGCCCGCACCATGGGTGGGGACTTCTTCGACGCCTACCTTCTCCCGGACGGACGTCTGGCCCTCACCGTGGCGGACGTTTCCGACAAGGGGATCAGCGCCGCCCTGTTCATGATGAACGCCAAGGCGGTACTGAAGGAGCGGGCCCTGAATCTGGGGGGAAGTCCCGGGGAGATCCTGACCTACGCCGGGAACCGGCTCCGGGAGGAGAACGCCATGGGGCTGTTCGTCACCGTATGGATGGGCTGCCTGGACCCGGAGACGGGGACGCTGGAATACGCCAGCGCGGGTCACGAAGACCCTATCCTGCTCCGGAAGGGCAGGACCCGTCTGCTGGAGCCCGAGGAGCGGAAACTGCCCCTGGGGCTGATGGCGGAGATCCGTTACCCCACCAGCCGGGTCTCCCTCCGTCCCGGGGACACCCTGCTTCAGTATACGGACGGGGCGCCGGACGCCGCCTCTCCCCTGGACGAGGCCTTCGGCATGGACCGGCTCCGGCAGACCTTCCGGAAGCTGGCCGCCCGCCGGGTGGAGGATCTGCCCCTGCGGCTCATGACGGAGCTGCTGACCTTTTCCGGGAACCGGCCGCAATACGACGATATCTGCCTCATGGTCCTGCACATGCGGGACGGAAAGGAGCTGGGATAAATGGAGAAAAAACGGATCATCCGGGTCACGGGCACGGGGCTCCTGCGCCTGAAGCCGGACCTGTGCTGCGTGAATCTGAACCTCAGCGGCGTGGAGAAGGACTACGCCGCCGCCCTGGAGCGGGCCGCGAAGGACTCCGCCGCCCTGGGGGCGGCCATCGCCTCCCTGGGCTTTGCCCGGGAGGACCTGAAGACCCTGGACTTTGCCGTGGACGCGGAGTATGAATCCGTGCAGGACGACAAGGGCCGCTGGCGGCAGGAATTCAAGGGCTACCGCTTCCGCCAGAACCTGAAGCTGGAGTTCCCGGTGGACAACGTCCTTCTGGGCCGGACCCTGGCCGCCCTGGCCGCCGCGCCGGTGGACCCGGAGTTCCATCTGAGCTACGGGCTGCGGGACCGGGAGGCCGCCAAGGCCGACCTCATCGAGGCCGCGGTGGCGGACGCCCTGCGGAAGGCGGAAAAGCTGGCCGCCGCCGCGGGGGTGAAGCTGGGGGCCCTCCTGCGCATGGATTACGCCATGGCGGAGCCCATGCTGGAGACCCGTCCCATGGCCAAGGCCATGCTCCGCGGCACCAACGACGCGGCGGTGGAGAGCTTTGCCATGGACATCAACCCGGAGGATATCCGGGCGGAGGATACGGTCACCATCACCTGGGAGATGAATTGAC
>CAMZJG010000197.1 GCA_947307505.1 uncultured Clostridia bacterium
GAAGCGCCCATGTCGTTGGGGATGAGGTACTTTTCCCCCATCTCCTCCACCGCCTGCTTGTAGGCTTTCAGCAGGGGCTCGTTCAGCTTCACCTGGACGTCGTCCTCCTGGGAGCTGTCCACGGTGATGAACACGTCCACCTTTCCCCGGCCGACCCTGGCCTGGACCAGGCTCTTCACCTGCTCCTCCGCAAAGGAGCAGCTCCGGGGAAGGCGCACCGAGGTATCCAGGAAACGGTTGTTCACGCTTTTCAGTTCCACATGCAGGGCGGTCTTTCCGCTGAGCCCGTCCCCGCCGCCGTAACCGGTCATACTGTAGATCATAGCTCTGTCTTCCTGTTCAGATGGTATTGTTCCCCGCCGGGGGCAGAGAAAAACGCCGGGTGATCACATATTCCATGGGGTTGCGCTTCTGCCGGAGCTTTCCCAGCAGCACCGCCGCCGCCGCTCCCACACACAGGGCTCCCAGGGCGCATGCCGCGCAGAGGGTCTGTCCCCCGCCCGCCGCAGCGCAGACCAGCGCCGCCGCCAGCATCAGGACCAGGGGGAGGACGTATACCAGCGCCGCCGCCCCCAGCACCTTCCCGGTCCCGGCGGTCACGGCCACCAGCTCTCCCCTTCCGGCTTCCAGGGGATTCTTCGCACGGATCACCAGCTCCCGGGAACCGGGGGCGCAGCCGCCGCAATCCTCGCAGCTGTGGCCGCAGGCGGTGCGCATGGCGATCTCCACCCGGGCGTACCCGTCCGGACACACCTCACGGATCACGCCGGTGCGGGTCACGGTCCTGCCTCCCCGCCGGTCTCCGGTTCTTCCCCGGAAAGCTCCTCAGGCGGTTCTTCCGGCGGTTCCTCCGGCTCAAGCTCCAGGGAGACCACCACGTTGTAGTTCCCCTCCACCACGCCGACTTCGTTGAATCCGGTGATGTACACGGCGGTGGGCACGCTGTACCGGCCCACGGCGTTTCCGTACTCGCTCAGGTCCGCCACCAGCTGCACATTGTCCGGCGCCACCATGTAGATGATATCCTCCGGTCCCCGGATGACGACCTCCTTGTACTGGGTGATGGGATTGGCCACATACCCCTCGGAGACGTTGGTAAAGCTGATCTTGGTGGTCAGGATATGCCGGGCGGCCAGGCCGCGGATATTGACGGTGACGATGGCCTCCTTATCCCCGGAGAGGTTCTCCGCCCCGTTGGGCAGGGGGATGGGATAGGTCACGGTATAGGTCTGCTCGAAGGCCGCCAGGTCGATGGCCCCCAGGGTGATCTGGTTGATGCCCTGGATAAGCTCCGCATCGCCGGTCACGGTGAGGACGTTGGGCTTGACCTCCACCACGGCGTTGGTCGCCTTGGCGCCGCCTCCCTCGATGAGGTCCACGGTGAGGACGATATCCTTCACCATGACGATGGGGATGGTGTACTTGACCTCCTCCACGTCCATGCTCAGCTCCCTGGTATCCACGGGTTTGTCCTCGTAATCCAGCAGGGTGTAGCTCACGCTGCCGGTAACGGTGCGGTTCAGGTTCTCCCGGTCCAGCACCACCCGGGCGCAGGCGATATGGGAGACGACCTCCTCCGGCCCGGAAACCATGATGGTGGCGGGCTCATAGACGATGGGCTCCTGCATGTAGCCGTCCTGGACGCTGCCTTCGAAGTCTCCCCGGACCTCCACGGGCTTGGTGATGAGGTTGTCGATATTCACGGTGACGTATTCCGGACTGCGCTTGACGATGAGGACCGCGTCCTCCTTGACGCTGTCCGGGAAGGTGACGGTATAGACTTTTTCGTATACGCCGGTGCTGCGGATATCCGTCAGGTCCACGCTGACCTCCACCTCATCCTTTTTGATGGCGGAGACCACGTTCCGCTTGCCCAGGATGGTGAGGCTGACGCTCTGCTGATCCTTTTCCGTGACCAGGAGCTTCCGGTCCCGAAGGATATCGTCTCCGCCCACATAGTTGATCTCCAGCCCGGTGAGCTCCGCCTCCATGTCCGTATTGGCATAGGACGCCACGTACAGCCACAGGATCACGGAGAGGATGCAGGCCAGGACGATATACAGGGCGCGGCTACTGGCGATCTTCTTGATGGTCTTCATTCTCGTCTTCCTTTACCGGAGCCAGCTTCTTGCGGAGAGCGGCGACCCGGTTTTTCAGCATGGCGCGGAGGCCTTCCTCCCCGCTTTCGGTATCCTGGCTGCGCATCAGGCACTGATCCAGCCGCTCTTTCAGTTCGCTGAGGGTGATATCGGGATAGATCTCCCCATTCAGCGCGAAACTGATCTCCCCTGTCTGCTCGCTGACGATCACCACCGCGGCGTCGGAGTGTTCACTGATCCCCAGGGCTGCCCGGTGTCGCATGCCGTACCGCGTGGGCAGGTCCAGCCGTTCGCTGGAGGGGAGCCGGCAGCGTGCCGCGTAGATCCGCTCGTTGCGGATGATCACCGCGCCGTCGTGCAGGACGGTGTTCTTGTCGAAAATATGCTGCAGGAGGATGGACCGGGTCTCCACATCGATGAGGACGCCGGTCTGGATCTCCTCGTTCAGATCATTATCCCGCTCAAAGACGATCAAGGCGCCGGTCTTGGTTTTGGACAGGGGATCGCAGGCCTTCACCACTTCCTCGATGCAGCTGCCAAGCTCCTTGGAGCGCTCCGAGCCGGGGATGAACCGTGTCACCGCGCCGACCTTCTCCAGCATGGCCCTGACCTCCGGCTGGAACACGATCAGCAAAATCAGGACCCCCAGTTCCAGGCCCTTGCCGAAGACATAGTTGAACATGTACAGATCCAGCTTCCTGGCGATGAGCATGGCCACGATGATCAGGAGCAGCCCCCGCAGCGCCCTGCCCGAACCGGTCCGGGAGAGGAAATACAGGATCTTGTACAGGAGGAAAGCCATGATCGCCATGTCGATCACGTCGTTGATCCGTATGGTCCTGATCAGGCTCAGAAGCATGTTCCAAAAACCCATTCGGACTTCCCCCTTTCTTTCTGTCTGTCCCGCCGCAGGGGTTTTGCCCGCGGCAGGACCTATAGTGCTAACTTATATTATATCTTATCCGCTTCCGCTTGACAAGCGATTTCCGCGTTTGGTCATAAGTTTTCCAG
>CAMZJG010000198.1 GCA_947307505.1 uncultured Clostridia bacterium
AGAGCTCCGGCAGCCGATCCGGATCCGCTCCGCCCTTCTGCTCCTCCCGCCCGATGTTCACCTGGAGCAGCACGGCCTGACGGATCCCCAGGGCCTCGGCCCGCCGGTCGATCTGGCGAAGGAGTTCCTCGTTCTCCACAGACTGGATCAGATCCGCCTTCCCCACCAGATACTTCAGCTTGTTCTGCTGCAGATGGCCGATGAAGTGCAGCGGGGCGCCGGTATAGGCCCCCTGGGCCAGTTTTTCCGTGAGCTCCTGGCAGCGATTCTCCCCCACGGCGTCCACTCCGGCGAGAATGGCTTCCCGCACGGCCTCCGCTCCCATGGTCTTGGAGGCGGCCACCAGGCAGATCTCCTCCGGTTTTCTCCCGCAGCTCACCGCCGCTTCCGCAATGGTCTCCCGAACCCGGCGCACCCGGTCCGCCATGGTCTCCATCAGTCCGCCACCACCTTTCCGTCAAACAGGCCCTTGCCGCTGACGATGACGTCGTCCCCCGCGCGGAGATTCTCGCCCCGCACCATGTAGTATTCCCCGAAGTCGTGTATCAGCTGCACATCCCTGGCCTCCGCCCGGAGGCCGGTCTGCACATAGACATACGTGCTGCCGTCATCCCTCACCCGCAGGGCCTGACGGGGGATCCGCAGACCCGACTCCTGGGAGAAGACCAGCTCCGCCTCCTGCAGACGCATGCTCAGCACATCCGCCATGTTGGTGCTGCAGGAAAAGACCACTGCCCGGTACCCGTTCTCCTCCGGGCTTACATACTCCACGGTCATGCTCAGATCCTGCCCATAATACCGGCCGAAGCGCACGGAGGCCTTCTGCCCCCGGCGAAGGCGCTGGGCCGACTCATCCTGCATCAGGGCGGCATAATACCACCGGTTTCCGTAAACCAGCTTGCAGAGGGCGTTCTCATCGGACCCGCGCCTCTCCGACAGGAGAGCGCGCAGTTCCTCCGCTCCGAGCTCCTCCAGATCGTCGGGCGTCAGGTCCTCCCAGCCGTCCACCACGGAGCTGAACAGGCCGGACCGGGGAGAGGTGATCACGGCGCTGCGGTCGCTGCCCCGGCGCTGCAGTTCGGTGAGTTCCCGCTGGTAAGACTGCAGCCTGGCCGCCACTTCCACCGTATCCCCGAAGGCGGTGAAGGTCAGGCTCTGGAGAGAAAGACTGGCCTCCTCCAGGGTGTCCACGGATCGCCGGATGGCGGAGCTGCGCAAAAGGGCGCAGGCATCCTCGATCTCCTGCTCCATCTGCTGCAGGTTTTCCGACGCATAGCGGTTCTGCTGGGTTTCCAGACTGGAGATCCGCTGGCTCAGTTCGCCTATACGCACGGCGCGCTGGAGCCCTTCCTCCGTATCGAAGGCCTCCGCCAGGGCATCGCCGCCGGAAACCCGCCGGCCTTCCTCCGCCGTGATGTATACGGTGTTGTAGACGCTGGTGATGACCTCCTCCTGCCGGACCACCATGCCCCGGATATGGGCGCTGTCCCGCAGGGTCGTATTCAGCGCCTGCACCGTGCGGTAGGGGTTCTCCAGCAGCCGCAGGCCGTATACAGCCAGGTATACCAGCGCTGCCGCAAAGATCAGGAATCCCGCCACTTTGATGGGCAGACTCGCATTTTTCACCGTTTTCACCGATCCGCGCCTCCTGACTTCCCGGCCCCTGCCTTCAGCCCTCCATGACGAGTTCCGCCGGCTTCACCGGGATCATGGTGGATATGGCGTGCTTGTACACAAGCTCCTGCTTGCCCTCGCAGTCCAGCACCACCGTAAAATCATCGTATCCGGTCACCACGCCCCGCATCTGGAACCCGTTCATGAGGAAAACCGTCAATCCCGTATGTTCCCTGCGCGCCTGGTCCAGAAACTGTTCCTGCAAGTCCATCCTTTTCTGCATCCGAACTACTCCCTTTCGACCTCTGTATTCGGCGTTTTCCGCGCCGTTTACAGTATACCAGATAATTCCAAAATCTGTGTCGAAATACGGGAGGCTTTATCTAAATCCGGCTTCTTTTTCCAGAGGATCCAATGCAGCTCCGGATCCCGCCGGAGCCAGCTGAGCTGGCGCTTGGCGTAACGCCGGGAGGACTGCTTCACCTGCTCCGCCGCCTCCTCAAGGGTCGTTTCCCCCCGCAGGGCGGATGCGATCTCCTTGTAGCCGATGGCCTGCATGGCGGTGCAGTTCTCCGGCACGCCGGAATCCAGCAGGCCCCGGACCTCCGTCACCAGACCCGCCTTCATCATCCCGTCCACCCGGGCGTCGATGCGGGCGTACAGATCCTCCCGCTTCTCGAAGCTCAGGGCGATGCGGCAGCTTTCGTACCGGGGCGGTGCCAGACGGCTGGCCCGGTCATGGGCGGTGATGGTCTCCCCCGTGAGAGCGAAGACCTCCAGGGCCCGGAGGATGCGCTTTTTGTCATTGGGATGCAGGAGGGCCGCCCGCTCCGGGTCCGCCGCCTGCAGACGCTCCAGCATGGTCTCCCCGCCCAGGCGGGCATAGTCCGCCTCCAGGGTCTCCCGGAGTTCCGGGTCGAAATCGGAGAACTCGATCCCCCGGAGCAGGGAGTCGATATACAGGTTCGTCCCTCCCACCAGGATGGGGAGCTTTCCCCGGTGGAGGATATCGTCGATGCAGGCGGAGGCCTCGTCCACGTAACGGCTGACGCTGTAGTTCTCCCGGGGATCCGCGGTGCCGATGAGGTGATGGCGCACCCCTTTGCACTCCTCCGCCGTGGGGGCTGCGGTGCCGATCACCATGCCCCGGTATACCTGCATGGCGTCGGCGGAGACCACCTCGCCCCCGAAAAGGAGGGCCAGCTCCACCCCCAGGGCGGTCTTCCCCGTGGCGGTGGGACCGCAGATCACCAGCACGCCGCGGTGCGGCGCCGGCTTTGCCTCCCCCCGGTACATCAGTTCCGCAGGGACTGCATGGGGGCGGGGATCCGCCCCCCCCGGGCCACGAAAACCTCGCTGGACTCGGGATGCACCCCGATCACCGGAGCGCTGCCCAGCAGCCCGCCGAAGTCCACCCGGTCCCCCACGACCTTCCCCTCGGCGGGGATGAGCCGCACGGCGGTGGTCTTGTTGTTCACCATGCCGATGGCCGCCT
>CAMZJG010000199.1 GCA_947307505.1 uncultured Clostridia bacterium
AACGGGGCGGGGAAGACCACCCTCATCCGCATCCTGGCGGGGTTGGTGATCCCGGAGGAGGGGAGCGTTTCCCTCCTGGGATCGCAGAACGACAGAGAGCTGCGCCTGGCCAGGCAGCAGGTGGGCTTCATCGTGGAGTCCGCCTTCGGCTACGACACCATGAGCGTCACCCGGAATCTGGATCTCCGGGCGGAGCTGTACGGGAAGCCGGACAAGGCTTGGCTCGAGGAGCTGCGGCAGGAGCTGCGGCTCACTCCGGAATACGGCGTCGCCCGCCGGGAGCAGCTGAAGCTCCTGTCCCTGGGGCAGAAGGGGCGGTACGCTCTGGCCTCAGCCCTGGTGAACAAGCCCAAGCTCCTGGTCCTGGACGAGCCCCTGGTGGGCATCGACAGGGAAAACGTAAAGGTGGTTTCCGACCTGCTGAACCGGCTCTGCGGGGAGGGGATGACCATGCTCCTCTCCGGCCATGTGGCGGAGCAGCTGCAGAAGATCTGTTCCCATGCCCTCCTTCTGGATAAGGGCGTTATGACGGGGCCGGTGCCCATGGAGGAGGTCGTGGAAGAGGAGGACGGGGAGGAAGAGGCATGAGGCCCCTCCCGCTGGAAGCCAAGCGCTTCCTGTACAGCCTCTGGATGCTCCCCGCCGTGCTCCTGGTCCTGGCGGGCCTGATCTATTACGTCTACCGCACCGGGGTGTACCCCCAGACCAGGGAGCCCCGGGTGCTCCTGGCTATGCTCCTGGGTACGGTGAAATACCATATCCTCCTGTACGGAGTGCTGGCCATCGCCCTGGCGGGGGTGGACTCGGGGAACCGCGTCCCCCTGCTGGAGACCCTGGCGGGCGGATCTCCCTATCGCTTCCTGCGGCGGAAGGCAGTCCTTTTTGCCGGAGCGGTGCTGGTGTGCGAGCTGGTTTATCTCATCGTCCCCCTGTTCCTGTGGCATATCCCCGAATGGGAGCTGGCGGGCGTCTATCGGGAGCAGGGACTGACCCCGCCCATCCTCCGGCTCATTCCCGCCCGGCTGTTCCTTGACCTGGGGATCGCCTTTCCCCTTTTCCTTCTCCAGGCGGCCCTTCCCAGCCTCCAGTCCATGCTGGTGGCGGATTCTGCCGCGGCCATCCTGTGGATCGGCCTGTTTAACGATCATCTGGAGCAATGGTTCAAAGGACTCCTGCTCCAGCCCCTTCCCCGGACCTGGTTCCTCTGGGCCGCCCTGTCCATCCTGGCGAGCATCCTGCTGAGCTTCGCCGCCTTCCGGCTGAAGGCCATGCGGCGGTGACCGCCGGGCCAGGTACGTGACCCCGCCTGCAAATGGCTAAAGGAGGTTCGAATCATGACGCTTCGTCTCACCCACATCCGCCTGAGGGCGGAATGGATCATGCTGATCATCGCCCTGGCCCTGCTCATCCTGTATACCTGGTATTGCGGCACGGATATCCGGACGGCGAGCCAACTTTATTCCTATGAGCAGTTTGAGTTTGTTTACCATGTGATGAATCCGATCCAGGTCGCGGAAAGCTATGATCTCGATGTGTCGAAGCTGCCGGAGAGAGCGGATCTGCGGGACGTGTACAACGCGGCTGTCCGGGCACACCGGGGCTGGCTCTACGCGCTCATCCTCAACAGCGCGGAGTATTTCACCTTCCCCGCCCTGAACGGCATGGCGGTGGTTCTGCTGTGCATGACGTTTCGGAAGCGCCGGATCGGGCAGTTCCTCTCCGCGGGATACAGCCGGCTGCAGGTCTTCCTCTCCCTCACCCTCCCCTATTTCGCATTCGCCGTGCTGCTGTGGCTGCTGGCCTCATTCTGTCAGCTCAGCCGCTATCATATTTCTTTTTTGCCGGAGGAGGGGTACTTTTTCCGGACCACCCAGCTGGCCTGGCTGTGCAACATCCTGTTCAACGCGGCTCTGGCCTATCTCTTCGCCATGCTCCTGCGCCGGCCTGCGATCTCCTTCGTCGCGGCCATGGGCGTGCGGATCCTCCTGCTGATCCTTACCCGGAACTGGAGCGCCTCCCCGCTCACCATCATCCAGACCGAAAGTATCAGTCCGTCCTGGGACCCGGGGATGGACCTGAGCCCCCTGATCACCGGGAACTGGATCACCCTGGGCTTCCTGACGGCGGTTCTGGCCGTCGTCTGGCTGAGTTTTCGGAAAAGGAGGTTTGAAGCATGAGGGAAGCCGTACTGGAAGTATCCCATCTGCGGGTGGCCGATCATCAGCGGGATGTGCTGAAGGACGTGTCCTTCGCCCTGGAAAGAGGTTCGTCCACGGCCCTGCTGGGACCCCAGGGGGCGGGGAAAAGCACCCTCATCCGCACCCTGGCGGGTCTGCTGTTCCCGGAGGAGGGGACCGTTTCCCTCCTGGGCTCCCGGAACGACCGGGAGCTGCGCCGGGCCCGGCGGCGGACGGGCTTCATGCTGGAGTCCCCCTTCGGTTACGACAACTTGACCGTGGAGCAGAACCTGAACATTCGGGCAGCGCTGTACGGCAGGCCGGATCAGGCCAGGCTCCGGGAGCTCCGGCAGGAGCTGCGGCTCACGGAGGAATACCATATCGCCCGGAAGGAGAAGCTCAAGCTCCTGTCCGTGGGAGAGACGGGGCGGTATTCCCTGGCTGTCGCCCTGGTGAACAGACCCGAGATCCTGATCCTGGACGAACCCCTGGTGGGCGTCGACCCGGAGAACAGGACGGTGATCTCCGCGCTTCTGAACCGCCTCCGGGAGGAGGGGGTGACCCTGCTCATTTCCGGGCAGTCGGCGGCGGAGCTGCAGACGATCGGTACCAGCGCCCTGCTGCTGGAGGAGGGGGTACTTCGGGGCCCGGTGCCCATGGAAGAAGCGGTGAAAGAGGAGGAAGCAGAGGAGGCAAAGGAGGAAGAGGCATGAAGCGTTTGCCATCCCGGCTGCTCATTTTCCTTCTCCTGGTCTGCCTGCTGACCGCCTGCGGACAGAGGGGAACGCCCGGGGAGGCCCAGCTGCCTCCCGCGATCCGTCTCCTGGCGGTGAAGCGCCTGGTTCTGGAGCCTGCAGCCCTGGGGGACGCGGAGCCC
>CAMZJG010000200.1 GCA_947307505.1 uncultured Clostridia bacterium
ATCGGCTGCCCATCTCCCGCACCGCACGCTGTGAAAAAGGTGAGCCCTTTGAAGAGATCGAATCGGGCTCTCAGCAGAGTTCGCGCCCGAAGGCGCGAAGAGAGTGGGATCATTTTGGGGCGGAATTCATTTCTGCCCTAAAATACTTCTCGCGGAGCGGACTGTGCGAGCACGTTCGCGCGAGGGGACCCGCCGCAAAGCGGTGGGCGTGCGAACCAATGCGAGTGCGGGGAGCGGAGCGCATACCTGAATCGACCCGGAGCCCAACAAAGTGGGTCCGGGTCGAAAAACCTATCGGCTGCCCATCTCCCGCACCGCCCGGGCGGCCTGCTCCCCGAAATCCGGGGGAATGGGCTTATCCGGGTCGTAGCGCACCAGGTTGTAAGTATCCGTCAGCTTCCGCAGGGTCTCCCGGTTCTGCTGTTTTCCCAGCTCGGAGGGGGTGAGATCGGGGCTCCAGTCCTCTCCGTACTTGGAGCGGATCAGGGCCCGGTAGGCATACCGCACCCGGCTCTCGTCGTCCGGCATATCCGAGAATTTCCGCCGCCGGACCGTGATCCGCTTCCAGAATTTCCGGGCGGCTTCCCGCTGCTTTTTCACGATGGTCTTCAGGTCCGCCTGCTCCACGTCGTCCTCATACTCCAGGATCTGCCGGGTGCGCATGAGCTTCCGCAGCGCATCGGACAGGCGGCGGAGGACGCCGCCGTTTTTCCCCTCCCGGGCTACGCCGTAGGCCAGGAGGAAAAAGAGAACGCAGACGATGCCCCAGAAAACGCCGTAGATGGTGACGAAGATCCCGGAGCCCTCCTGCTCGATCTCGATGGGGTGCATGGTCTGCACTTCCGGCACGTATTCCGTAGGCGCCGGGCCGGAGGTGCTGGTGGTTCCCAGATTCGTGATCCACTTGAAGAACGCGGATATGCCTCCCCAGATGAACTGCCAGACCGCCGACGCTGCCGTGCGGAGGAAGCCGATATTGGCCACAAAGATGCAGATCAGGAGAAAACCGGTGAGCAGGGCCAGGTTCTTGCCCCGGATGCCCGCGGGCAGGCTCATGGTCTCCCCGCCCTTCACATTGTGCACCCCGGCGGTGACGCTGGCGGTATTGAAGCTGTACAGGGTCAGGATCAGGGCGATGAGGCCGCACCAGCAAAGGGCTGACCCCTGGGGATCGCCCCCGTGGCGCAGCACCTCCAGCAGGTACACCAGCATGCCGCCCACGGCGAAGCGGGGCGGGAAGGGTTCGTCCCCCTTCAGGCCCACCAGGTAGAGCCCCGCCCCGGGGGCCAGAGCCACGACCCGGTAGGCGATATCCCAGAAGCCGAAGCTCCGGAGGAACAGACCCATCACCACCGCCGCCAGCACCAGGGCCGCGGCCAGGAGCGGGATGCGCAGGGATTCCAGCCTCCGGGCCGCAAGACCCACCGCCCAGCACAGGAGGATGGGCCAGCAGGCCAGGACCCGGCTGTACCAGACCCAGTTCTGCCGCATGAGCCGCTCGATCAGGAAGAGGACGCCGAAGGCCAGCATGGCCCCCAGGACCAGATTCAGGAAGGCCAGGATGCCTCTCGAGATCTTCATGACGGGTTCACCCCCTCGCGGATGGGCAGCCAGGTGACGCTGTTGTTCTGCCGCCGCAGCTGATTGGCCCGGAGTTCCAGCCCCTGGTCCCAGTAGGCGGAGATAATGAGCAGGTCCATATCCGTCAGACCCGCCTTGATCTGTTTATCCAGCATGGTCTCGATGCCCAGGACCATTTTGATCCGCAGGAGACTCAGCTCCCGGAGGATGCGGTCCAGGTGGGCTTCGGAGCACCGGGGCTCCACGTAAACCGTAACGCCTTCGTTCAGCTGGTTTTCCCCGTTGGCCATGAAGCCCACGTCCACGCCGCTGCGCACGCACCAGGAGGCCAGGGAGGCCGCCATGGTGACGCCGTTTTCCAGCAGCTCCAGCTGGTCCGGCTCCATGCCGCCCATGAGGTAGGCGGAGATCTGGCAGTTCAGCACCAGCATGGCCCGGGGGGAGACGGTATAGTCCCTCTGCTTCACCTGCAGCTTGCCGGTGCGGGCGGTGGCGCCCCAGTGCACGTCCCGCTGGGGGTCGCCGCTGCGGTAATCCCGGATGCCGGTGACCAGGATGGGATCCGGCAGGATCCATCGACGGGCGGTCACGTCCCCCTGCCATTTCAGAGCAGCGTCCGGCAGATCCTTCTGCTCCAGAATGGGGGGATAGACCAGGAGCCTGGCCTCGGTGGTGCAATCCATCCGGTCATGGGCCAGGCCGAACAGGTCCCCGGCCACGATGGACACCAGGGAGCAGTCGTAATATCCCCTGCGGGTGCAGAGGACGTGGTGGCGGCGGGTGATCTTGGAATAGGAGCCCAGGAAGAACATGCTCTTGTGAAACAGGTCCATGGCGATATTCAGGTTCTCCTGCCGCTGGAACTGCAGCCGGGAGGAGATGCGGGATTCCACCCGCACCCAGGGGACCGGCAGGAGCTTATCGTTGGATAAGACCTCCGCCAGCTCCACCTCCTCCCCGGCAAAGACCCGGTCCCGGCTGAACTGCCGGGAATACTGCACCCGCCGGAGTCCCCGGCGGTGATAGTACAGGGTCTGGCCAAGGGCCAGGATGACCACCACCACGGCGATCCAGACCGTGCTCATCTCAGGCCTCCGGCATTTCGTCCGCCTTGGGATCCTCCGAGGGGACCGGGACCACCCGCAGCAGCTCCCGCAGGATGGCCTCGCTCCGCTCCGCCGCGGCGTAGCCCGAACGGGTCACCAGCCGGTGGGCGAATACGGGTACCGCCAGGGCTTTCACGTCGTCCGGCAGGACGTAGTCCCGGCCGTGGATGGCGGCCCGGGCCTGAACGCTGCGGAGCATCCACAGCATGCCCCGGGGGCTGACCCCCAGGCTCACGTCCTGAGGAGTCCGGGTGGCCTCCGTCAGGCTCACGATATACTGCCGCACCGGATCGGATACCGTGACCTCCCGGCAAAGGGCCTGGGCCTCCAGCAGGGAAGCCCCGTCCGTCACCGGCTCCAG
>CAMZJG010000201.1 GCA_947307505.1 uncultured Clostridia bacterium
TTACCGGAGCTTTGCCAGCTCCAGAAGCCGCCAGAACATCTGGGCGATCTCTCCCCGGGTCATCTTCGCCCGGGGATCCAGATTCCCGCTCCGGACGACCACGCCGTTTTTCAGGCACCAGGCCAGGGTGGGTACGGCCCAGGACTGGACCTTGCTGCGGTCCCCGTAGGCGGAGAGGAGCTTATCTCCTTCGGCTGTGCCCATGGCGGTGTCCAGCCCGCAGAGCGCGGCCGCCCGGCAGACCATGGCGGCGGCCTCCTGCAGGTCGATGTTCGCCTCCGGATCGAAGCGGCCGTCGTCCCGGCCGTTGACGATCTTATACCGCACCGCCGTGGCCACGGCGGCGTTGTACCACGCCTTGGCGGAGACGTCCGGGAAATTGGCCGTTCCGCTGACGGGGATGCCCAGTGCGGTGACGGCAGTCTTGGCGAACTGGGCCCGGGTCATGGGATCGTCGGGCTTGAAGGTGCCGTCCGTGAAGCCGTTGAGGATATCCCGGGCGGCCAGACCCAGGACGGCTTCGCTGCAGGCCTTTCCCTTCACGTCCGGGAAGGAAACGCCGTCCTTCACCACGGGCATGACCTTCACCGCCGGATCCCTTTCCGGGGCAGTCTCGGCGCTGAGCTTCACGGGATCGGTGATCCGATATAGGGAGGGCTTGCCCGCGTTATACCGTTGTACCGCCGTCAGGGCGCAGAGGCTCTCGGCGGTGGCGATCAGAAGACCTGTGCCGTTTCCCTCCACATGGAGGAAGCTCCCGTCCGACTGCCGGAAGCGCAGCACCGCGTCCACCAGGCTGCCGCCCTCCTTCACAAAGCGCTCGTCCTCCGGGCTCAGGCCCAGGGCGCACAGGGCCAGGATCATCATGGCAGGGCTTTCGCTGCAGGGCTCGTCGTCGTAGTTGCCCATGCATCCGTCCTCCCGCTGCCGTTCGGACATGCAGGTCAGGGCGCGGTCGACGGCTTTCCGTACCGCCGCCTGGTCCATGTAGGCGCCCAGGGCCTGGAGCACCATGGCGGTGATGTCGGTATCTGCGGGTCCGGAGCCCCCCTTGGCGGAGAGGGACCAGCCCCCGTTCTCCAGCTGGCGGGAAAGGATCTCGTCCACATACGTCTGCCGGTCGGCGACGGTCTTGGCTGTGGGATCCGCCAGGACCTCGTATCCGCCGCTGTCCAGGGCGATGAGGGCCCAGGTGGGGCCGTTGATCCCCTGCTTGCAGACCTTTTCGAAGTTGGACAGGGGACGGAGCAGCTCCTCCGGGGGCTGCTGCCCCAGGGCGGTATAGGCGAGAACCGCCGTGGAATATTTTGAATAGTAGCTGGATTTCAGCGCGCCGCCGTTGGCGTCCAGCTCATCCCGGATACCCTTGAGGTAGATGCGGTACCAGCTCTCCTCCGCCTGATATCCGCTCCGGGCGACGCTGAATACCGTCCAGAAATAGTCTTTCGTGCCGGGTTCGGACACGTTGTTCACGATCCAGCGGGCAGCCCCGTTGACCGCGGATTTGAGGTCGGCGCCGCTGTACCCTGCGCCCGCAGAGGGGGCGCAGATCCCCAGACACAGGGAGAGGATCAGGATCAGACAAAGGGTGCGCATCAGGTTTTTCATGGTGAATCCACCCCCAAAATCAGAATTCCCGCTTGGTGGGACGGCCCATGAGCCGTTCCAGACAGCCGTCAGCCGGGAATCCCCCATAGAGCATATCGTATACGCAGGAGCAGATGGGCATGGATACCCCCAGCCGCTCCGAAAGGGTGCGGACGCTGTCCGCGGCATAGTAGCCTTCCACCACGGCGCCTACCTGTTCCAACGCATCCTGAACCGCCAGCCCTTGGCCCAGGAGAAGGCCGGCCTTCCGGTTCCGGGAATGACGGGAGGTGCAGGTGACGATCAGATCCCCCACTCCGGCCAGACCCGCGCAGGTCCAGGCGCTGCCCCCTGCCCGGAGGACCAGTTCCCCGGCCTCCCGGACAGCCCGGGTGATGAGCAGGGCTCGGGAATTATCTCCGAAGCCCAGTCCGTCCGCCACGCCGCAGCCCAGGGCGATGACGTTTTTCACCGCGCCGCAGAGCTCGACGCCGGTGGGATCGGTGCTGGTGTACACCCGGAAATCTCCGGTGGTGAACGCCTCCTGCACCCGCAGGGCGGCTTCCTCCTCTTCTCCGGCGGCTACGCAGCCCGTGGGCATCCGCAGAGCCACCTCCTCCGCATGGGAAGGCCCGCTGAGGGCTGTCAGGGGAAAACCATCTCCCAGCTCGGAACGGATCACCTGGGTCATGCGCAGGCAGGTTTCCGGCTCCACCCCCTTGGCGGCGGAGACCAGAAGGGTGCCGGGTCTGAGGGCGGGACCGACCAGGCGGGCGGTCTCCCGCACCGCATAGGAGGGAATGGCAAACACCGCCAGCTCCGCTTCGGCCAGGGGATCCAGGGAGGCGCGGATCTTCAGCTCCCGGGGCAGGGAAGCGCCGGGAAGCCGGGGATTCGTCCGCTTGCGTTCCATCTTTTCCGCCTTTTCCGGATCCCGGTTCCATAGGGTCACCTGATGTCCGGCGCGGCACAGGAGCATGGACAGGGCCGTGCCCCAGGCTCCGCTGCCTAAGACGACGGCGTTCATCCGGCCTGCTGCTGTGCTTTGATCTCCTTCAGGGCCTGGGCCAGCTGGTCCGGGCAGGAGGTGGGCTTGAATCCGCAGCGGATGCCGTCCACCAGGCTGATGACCTCATCGATGGGCCGGTTTTCCGCCAGCCGGGCCACGCCCTGGACGTTCCCCGGGCAGCCGCCCACGTACTGGACGTGGGTGACGGTCTCTCCCTCCACGTCGATGATGATCTGACGGGAGCAGGTCCCCTTGGTATTATAAGTATACTGCATGATATCCTCCGTTTGGCCGACCCCTTCGGGAAGGCGCATTTCTTCTTTGTAACAACAAATTATAGCATTCCATCCTGGTTCTGGCAAGACTGACGGACGCATAGAATAGGAGGAAAGTATTGACAAAGGGGGGACTGACATGGGGGGCCGATTCTGGCGGCTGGCGGCCTGCGC
>CAMZJG010000202.1 GCA_947307505.1 uncultured Clostridia bacterium
TATATAGAGGGAGACCGTGAGAATGTTTTTTGATGATTTTTCTATGTTTTTTCTTCTTTGCCTCTTGGAGATGTGCGAGAGATGTTCACCGATGTGCGGGGGATGCTTGGAGGCGTTCAAGGATGTGCGAAGATGTGAAAAGATGTTCTAAAACGCACACCTAAAAAAGCGCACAAAAAAGCGCACAAATCCCAAAAATCTGTGCGCTTTTGTGCGTCAAATACTCTATTTCCCCTTGTAATATCGCATCGCTTGTATTATAATAAAAGTACAATAATTTCAGGGTTTTCAAGGATTTACGCCGCTTTTTGCTTCTAATAGTTGCTGATTTGCGAGTAATTGGTGTGGCGAAGTTTGGTATCGCGCTTGAATGGGGTTCAAGAGGCCGCTGGTTCGAATCCAGTCACTCGGACCAAAAGGGACTGACCACTTTTGTGGTCGGTCCCTTTTGCACTTGAATCTCAGATTCGAACCAGCGGCCGTTTGCGCGAAGCGCAATCTAATCCCGCCGCCATGAGCAGACCGCCCCCGGCGGGCTGCTCGGTTCGAATCCAGTCACTGCGTCAGAAGGGGCCTGCTCCATTCCGCTTCCGCGGTTACCGTAAGCGCCGCGAAAGCTGCATATCCGCAGGCTCCTTCTTCCTCTCAAAATCGGACCCGCTGCGCCGGGCTCCGATTCTGTTTTTAGATTGGCTCGGAATCCGTTATGAACACTCGGATCAGAAAAGCACCGATTTCATTACGAAATCGGTGCTTCTTCGTACTTTTTGGACCACTTTCATACGACTTTTCAACGGCAGGGCAACAAATGAGGTAACACTTCAAGCCACTTCACTCCTGTTTTCGGCTTTTATTCCTCTGACAGAAGATACTTCTCTCTGCCGCCCTTCATGGGTTCTGAGAAAACAAGGGCAAACGTGCTCCCGAGAATCAGGACCGCATCCATGCTGACGATCGCCTGGACGACCGCATCCTTCAACGGAAGAAATGGCTCGTCCGGCCAGAAATCCAGCGACAGGACCAGGCACAGCTCGTCATGCCGCCGGACAAACTGCGCAAACTCCGGTCTGCGCTCCAGGTCCTCACCCTCCAGGAGGATCTTATCCGGGTCCAGAAACTCCCTTGCCTGATGGCAAAAGCGGCTGACGCCATCCACGCGCTTTTTCGGAGAGGTCAGCTCATAGAGCAGGCGTTCCCTCCTGTTTCTCCGGATGAAGGTCTGTACAAAATGCTCTTCTGCGGAATAGTCCATGGGCTTCACTTCCGTCTTTCCGTTTCTGACGCCGTATTTCCTTCGTGCCCGGGCAGAAAGCCCTCTTTCAAAAGCAATTCCAGGACCCTGGCCTCCCGCTCCAGCATCATCGGGTCCTTGGGGCCGTGCTCCCCTGTTCGATTCGCGCGGATGGCCGTCTCCGGCTCCACGAATTCCGGGGTGAAGCGTTCCTCCGCCTCATACCCGTCCAGCTTCTGCGTTCTCTGCACCGGCTCGGCCTCACAGAGGTAATAGTAGTTTTCCTGCAGAAATCGCTCCGTGGGATCCCCGGGGCTCTTTTGTATGCGGCGCACCAGCCCGTATTCCCGCACGGAATCGGGGATCACCGTCAGGCCCGCTTCCTCCAGGGTCTCCCGGATCACGGTCTGCACAGGGTCTTCCCCCTGCTCGATCCCGCCTCCGGGAAAATTGTAGTAATCGTATTTCAGGCTGTGCACCATGGCGACCCTGCCGGCCCGGATCAGAATGGCCCGGGCGGAGGGCCGCGCGAATTCATGGGTACAAAGGGAATGATCTCCCTTATCCAGTTCAAACAGAAGGCGCATCTCTGATCCCTTTCAAAATCGCCAGTCTTTTTTCAGGATGGCGTACTGCATGGTGTTCTCATAGTGAGGGCTGCCGTCTTCATTGTTCACAAAGGAAACGAACTCCATGAACAATCCTTCCCGCCGCATGCCAAGCTTTTCACATAGGCGCTGACTGGGCAGATTGTAGTCTTCCACATAGGCATAAATGCGCCTGGCTCCCTTCTGCCTGAACAGATAATCCAGGAACGCGCGGGCAGCCTCGTATGCGTAGCCCTTGCCCTGCCAGGCTTTGTTCAGCATCCAGCAGGGACTGAACGTATCGCCCCGGGAAGACGGGTCGTGCGGGTCCCGCTCCGGATAGCCGTCGATCTCGCCGATCACCTTGCCGCTCTCTCTTTCCACGATGGCGAAATAAAACTCCGTCTCCCCCGCCCGCCGTTTCATCTCTGCCGACGCTTCCTCCGGGGAATTCAGCTTCATGGAGGCAAAGCAGTTCACCGCCGGCTCTGCCAGGTATTCCAGCACGTCTGCCGCGTCGCTTTCCCGGAAGGGACGCAGGATCAGTCTTTCGGTTTCGATGATCATGTCTTCGCCTCCGGGTTTTCCTTCTCTTCCGTCTCTTCCTCCTCCACCCCGCGGATCATCCGGCGGTAGACGAAGAAGGGGAAGACAGCGCCGGCCACGAAGCTGACGGGCCAGGCCAGCCACACCACGTCCAGCTGCAGGAATACCCTGGCGCCCAGCAGCGCCACCAGCACCTTGGCCCCCAGCTGCATGAAGCCGCCGATCACCGCCTGGGTCGCCTTGCCCACGCCCCGGAGGGTCTGCTGATAGATGCACATGATGCCGTTGAGGATCCCGGGCACCGCAGCGAAAAGGAGGAAGCGGTAGGCCGCCGTGGTGACCTCCGGACCGGGATCCTTCAGGAACAGGCCGATGAAGGACCTTCCGAAGATCAGCAGCACGCCCCCCAGGATCACGGAGATGAGGATATTCAGCTGCCAGGAGGCCTTGACGCCCTTCCGGATGCGCCCCAGCTTCCCCGCCCCGAAATTCTGCCCGGCGAAAACCGACATGGAGCTGCCCAGGGTCTCCGCGGGCATCAGGGACAGGGTGCCCAGGCGGCTCGCCGCCGTATAGGCCGCCATGACCGCCTCCCCGAAGCCGTTGATGCAGCTCTGCACCACCACGTTGCCCAGGTTGTTGAAGCCCGTCTGGACGGCGATGGGCACCGCCAGCT